>JBFMCT010000003.1 GCA_040754375.1 Actinomycetota bacterium | reverse complement strand
GACGAGGCCCCCCCGACCGATACCGCCGAGGCCCCGGCCCCGGCCGACACCCCCGCCCCCAGCGACGAGACCGAGAACAAGGAGTAGGCAATGGCCACCGCAGAAGAGATCCTCGACAGCATCGGCGCCATGACCGTCCTGGAGCTGTCCGAGCTCCTCAAGGCGTTCGAGGAGAAGTTCGGTGTCACGGCCGCCGCCCCGGCCGCCGTGGCCGCCGCCCCGGGCGCGGCCGTAGCCGCCGCTCCCGAGGTCGAAGAGCAGGACGAGTTCGACGTGATCATCACGGGCGTCGGCGACAAGAAGATCCAGGTCATCAAGGAGGTGCGGGCGCTGACCAACCTTGGCCTCAAGGAGGCCAAGGACCTGGTCGACTCCGCTCCCGGCGCCAAGGTGCTGGAGAAGGCCTCCAAGGAGGACGCCGAGAAGGCGAAGGCCCAGCTCGAAGGGGCTGGCGCGACCGTCGAGCTCAAGTAGTGCCGATGCGGGGCCTCCGTTCGCGGAGGCCCCCCGCCGCCCTCCTGCGACCGCGTTCTGGGGGTGCAGCCCGGCGAGAACCGTTGACCCGGGACGGCGTTTGCCGTATGCTCCCCATGGACAAGTCGCGGCTTGACGTTGCGCGTCGCTGTGGCTAATCTGTCCCTGTCGTGCCCCCCGCGTTGCGCCCGCAAGCCGGTTTAGCCGTCGACGCGCGCGCCCGCACCCTGGTCCCTGCCCCGCCTGAGGCCGTTCTACGGCCTCGTTCGTCTCTTGTGAAGGAGTGAGGGTCCATATGACCACTCGTCCCGCTGCCACACTCGCGACAGGCCGGGAGCGCGTTTCCTTCGCCAACCTCGACGAGGTCCTTCCCCTTCCCGACCTGATCGCGGTCCAGCGTGACTCGTTCAAGTGGTTCCTCGACAACGGCCTGGCCGAGACCTTCCGTGACATAAGCCCCATCGAGGACTTCACCGGCCAGCTCCGCCTCGAGCTGGAGTTCGACGCGTCCGACCCCGACCTGCGCCCGCCTCCCAAGTTCACCGTGGAGGAGTGCAAGGAGAAGGACATGACCTACTCCGCGCCGATCTTCGTGCGGGCACGGTTCATGAACGCCACGACCGGTGAGATCAAAGAGCAGACGGTCTTCATGGGCGACTTCCCGATGATGACCGACAAGGGCACCTTCATCATCAACGGCACCGAGCGGGTCGTCGTGTCCCAGTTGGTGCGTTCGCCGGGCGTGATCTTCCAGCCCGGGCGCGATGCCAAGACGATCGTGACGGGCACGATCCACCCCTACCGGGGCGAGTGGATCGAGTTCGACATCGAGCACAAGCCCGGCAAGGACGTGAACGCCGGCACCCGCGTGGCCCGCAAGCGCCGCCTCAGCCTGTTCATCCTGCTGCGCGCCCTGGGCTACGACGAGGAGAGCCAGCCCGGCTTCCTCGACCGGTTCGTCCGCCACTTCGACTTCCTCGAGGGCCAGTGGGAGAAGGAGCGCGACCTTGCCCCGACCCGGGAGGAAGCCCTCGTAGAGATCTACAAGCGGGCCCGGCCGGGCGAGCCCCCGTCCCCCGAGGCGGCCAAGGCCTACTTCGAGAACGCCTTCTTCAACCCCAAGCGCTACGACCTCACCCGCGTCGGGCGATACAAGCTCAACCGCAAGCTCGGGCCCGAGATCGAGAAGATCACCCAGTTGCTCGATGTCGGGCTGGAACCGCCGGGGGCCAAGCAGTTCGTGCTCGCCCCAGCCGAGATCCTGGCGGCCACGACCTACCTGCTCCACCTGGCCAATGGCGAGCCCGGCTACCGCCTCGACGACCAGGACCACTTCGCCAACCGGCGGGTGCGGTCGGTGGGTGAGCTGATCCAGAACCAGGTCCGCATTGGGCTGTCGCGCATGGAGCGGGTGGTCCGCGAGCGCATGACCACCCAGGACGTGGAGGCCATCACGCCCCAGACCCTGATCAACATCCGTCCCGTGGTGGCGGCCATCAAGGAGTTCTTCGGCACCAGCCAGCTCTCCCAGTTCATGGGCCAGACCAACCCGCTCGACGGCCTGACCCACAAGCGCCGCCTGTCGGCCCTCGGCCCCGGCGGTCTGTCGCGGGAGCGGGCCGGCTTCGAGGTGCGTGACGTCCACACGTCCCACTACGGGCGCATGTGCCCCATCGAGACCCCTGAGGGCCCCAACATCGGCCTGATCGGGTCGCTGGCCACCTTCGCCCGGGTCAACTCGTTCGGCTTCATCGAGACGCCCTACCGGCGGGTCGTCGACGGGCAGGTCACCGCCGAGATCGTCTACTTCGCGGCCGACGAGGAGGAAGAGCACGTCATCGCCCAGGCCAACGCCCCCCTCGACGACCAGGGCCGGTTCATCGGCGACCGCGTGCTGGTCCGCCGTGGCCCCCAGGGCGCGGGCGTGCGCGTGGGTGCGGCGGGCACGTCCTACGGCACGACCAGCGAGATCGACTACGTGCCGCCGTCCGAGGTCGACCTCATGGACGTCTCGCCCAAGCAGATCGTCTCGGTGGCCACGGCCATGATCCCCTTCCTCGAGCACGACGACGCCAACCGGGCCCTCATGGGCGCCAACATGCAGCGCCAGGCCGTCAGCCTGGTGCGGGCCGAGGCGCCTTACATCGGTACCGGCATCGAGGCTCGGGCCGCCCGGGACGCAGGCGACGTGCTGCTGGCCGAGGGCAACGGCACAGTGGCCGAGGTCACCGGCGACCACGTGATCGTGGAGTACGAGCCCGGCCAGACCAGCCGTGAGGGCATCTCGCTGGGGCGAAAGTTCTACCGGCTGGCCAAGTTCCGCCGGTCCAACCAGGGCACGTGCATCAACCAGAAGCCGCTGGTCGCCGAGGGCCAGAAGGTCGTAACCGGCGACGTGCTGGCCGACGGCCCGTCCACCCACAACGGCGACCTGGCCCTGGGCAAAAACCTGCTGGTCGCCTTCATGCCTTGGGAGGGCTACAACTTCGAGGACGCCATCATCCTGTCGGAGCGCCTCGTGCGCGACGACGTGCTGACCTCCATCCACATCGAGGCCCACGAGGTCGACGCCCGCGACACCAAGCTGGGGGCCGAGGAGATCACCCGCGACATCCCCAACCTCTCCGAGGAGATCCTCAAGGACCTCGACGAGCGGGGCATCATCCGCATCGGGGCCGAGGTCGGGCCGGGCGACGTTCTGGTCGGCAAGGTCACCCCCAAGGGCGAGACCGAGCTGACCCCCGAGGAGCGCCTGCTGCGGGCCATCTTCGGCGAGAAGGCCCGCGAGGTGCGTGACACCAGCCTCAAGGTGCCCCACGGGGAGAACGGCAAGGTCATCGACGTCAAGGTGTTCTCCCGGGAGGAGCAGCACGAACTGGCTCCCGGGGTGAACCAGCTCGTGCGGGTGTACGTCGCCCAGAAGCGCAAGATCTCCGAGGGCGACAAGCTGGCCGGCCGCCACGGCAACAAGGGCGTCATCTCCAAGATCCTCCCGGTCGAGGACATGCCCCACTTGGCTGACGGCACTCCCGTCGACATCATCCTCAACCCCTTGGGTGTGCCCAGCCGGATGAACGTGGGCCAGGTCCTCGAGGCCCACCTGGGTTACGCGGCCCGCTGGGGCTGGCCCGGGGCGGCTCACGCCGAGCCCCCGGCCGACGCAGTGGCCAACAAGACCCGGCCCATCACCGATCCGGCGGTGTGGATCGCCTCGCCCGTGTTCGACGGTGCTCACTGGGACGAGCTCGACGAGTCGGGGCGCAACCCGACCATCAAGCACCTGCTCGAGACCATCAACCCCGAGGGCCCCGACGGCGAGCGCCTCATCCAGCCCGACGGCAAGACCACCCTGTTCAACGGGCGGACCGGCGATCCCTACGACCAGCCCATCACGGTGGGCTACGTGTACATCCTCAAGCTCCTCCACCTGGTCGACGACAAGATCCACGCCCGGTCCACTGGTCCTTACTCGATGATCACCCAGCAGCCCCTGGGCGGTAAGGCCCAGTTCGGTGGCCAGCGGTTCGGGGAGATGGAGGTGTGGGCCCTCGAGGCCTATGGGTCGGCCTACGCCCTCCAGGAGCTGTTGACGATCAAGTCCGACGACGTGCTCGGCCGGGTCAAGGTCTACGAGGCCATCGTCAAGGGCGAGAACATCCCCGAGCCCGGCATCCCGGAGTCGTTCAAGGTGCTGATCAAAGAGATGCAGTCCCTGTGCCTCAACGTCGAGGTGTTGTCGACGACGGGCGAGGAGATCGAGATGCGAGAGCTCGACGAAGACGTGTTCCGGACGGCTGAGGAGCTGGGCATCGACCTGTCGAGGCCCGAACGTGGATCGGACGAGGAAGACGAGCGTCGCCGCGCCGAGCGCGGCGTGTTCTAGGAAGGAACCAGTTGCTCGACGTCAACAACTTCGATCAGTTACGCATCGCGTTGGCCACCGCGGACTCGATCCGCACATGGTCCAACGGCGAGGTCAAGAAGCCGGAGACCATCAACTACCGCACGCTCAAGCCGGAGAAGGACGGGCTCTTCTGCGAGAAGATCTTCGGCCCGACCAAGGACTGGGAGTGCTACTGCGGCAAGTACAAGCGCGTCCGGTTCAAGGGGATCATCTGCGAGCGCTGCGGGGTCGAGGTCACGCGCTCCAAGGTCCGCCGCGAGCGGATGGGCCACATCGAGCTGGCCGCCCCCGTGGTCCACATCTGGTACCTGCGGGGCACGCGCTCGTGGCTGGCCTACCTGCTCATGGGCACCGAGGCCCGTGAGGAGCTGAAGGCCAAGCAGCTCGAGAAGGTCATCTACTTCGCGGCCAACCTGGTCACCTGGGTCGACGAGGAGCGTCGCCACGGCGACCTTCCCGAGCTCGAGGGCGAGCTCACCGAGGAGCTGGTCGAGATCGAGCGCCAGCGTGACGTCGACATCGACCGCCGGTTCAAGCAGCTCGAGGACGAGGCGGCCGAGCTCGAGGCGGGCGGGGCCAAGGACAACGAGATCAAGGCCCGCCAGAAGGTGGCCGACAAAGAAGTCGCCCAGATCCGCGAGCGCGCCCAAGCCGAGCTCGACCTGGCCCGGCGCGCCTTCGACGAGTTCCGCGACCTGTTCGCTCGCAAGATCATCGAGGACGAGATCGTCTGGCGCCAGCTCAAGGACCGCTATGGCGAGTACTTCCGGGGTGGCATGGGCGCCGACGCCATCGCTCAGCTCATCGGCGAGATCGACTTCGACGTCGAGGAGGTCAAGCTCCGAGAGGCGATCGACGCCGTCGACGGCCGCCGGCCGCTCTCGGCCCAGCGCAAGCAGAAGGCGATCAAGCGCCTCAAGATCGTCACCGCCTTCAACCGCCGCGACGAGACCAACGGCAAGCGGGTCAACGACCCCTCGGCCATGATCCTCGACGCCGTGCCGGTCATCCCGCCCGACCTGCGCCCCATGGTCCAGCTCGACGGTGGCCGGTTCGCGACCTCCGACCTCAACGACCTCTACCGCCGGGTCATCAACCGCAACAACCGCCTCAAGCGCCTGCTCGACCTCGGGGCCCCCGAGATCATCGTCAACAACGAAAAGCGCATGCTCCAGGAGGCGGTCGACGCCCTGTTCGACAACGGCCGCCGCGGCCGTCCCGTGACCGGTCCCGGCAACCGCCCCCTCAAGTCCCTGTCCGACATGCTCAAGGGCAAGCAGGGCCGGTTCCGCCAGAACCTGCTGGGCAAGCGGGTCGACTACTCGGGCCGTTCGGTCATCGTGGCCGGCCCGACCCTGAAGCTGCACCAGTGCGGCCTGCCCAAGCTGATGGCCCTCGAGCTGTTCAAGCCGTTCGTCATGAAGCGGCTGGTCGATACCGAGATGGCCCAGAACATCAAGTCGGCCAAGAGGATGGTCGAGCGCCGGCGCGCCCAGGTGTGGGACGTGCTCGAGGAGGTCATCAAGGAGCACCCGGTCTTCCTCAACCGGGCCCCGACGCTCCACCGCCTCGGCATCCAGGCCTTCGAGCCCGTGCTCGTGGAAGGCAAGGCCATCCAGATCCACCCCCTGGTGTGCTCGGCCTTCAACGCCGACTTCGACGGCGACCAGATGGCCGTCCACCTGCCCCTGTCGGCCGAGGCCCAGGCCGAGGCCCGGGTGCTGATGCTGTCGGCCAACAACGTGCTCTCGCCCGCTCACGGCCGCCCGCTCACCGTGCCCAGCCAGGACATGGTCATCGGCATCTACTACCTGACCGAGCAGGAGGACGGGGCCCAGGGCGAGGGCCGCAAGTTCCGCCACCTGTGGGAGGTCGAGCAGGCCTACGACGCCCACGACGTCGCCCTGCACGCCCGCATCGCCATCCAGACGGGCGAGCTCGACGACGAGGGCAAGCCCGTCTACCGGGAGACGACCCCCGGCCGGGTGTTCCTGGAGTCGGCCCTGCCGACCGACTTCTGCCAGAACTACGGCTACATCAACCAGTCGGTGAAGAAGAAGACGGTCACCGACATCGTGGAGAAGCTGGTGGCCGAGTACCCCAAGGCCGTCGTCTCCCAGACCCTCGACGCCATCAAGGACCTCGGGTTCAAGTTCGCCAGCCGGTCCGGCCTGACCATCTCGATGGACGACGTGAAGACGCCCGCCGAGAAGACCACGATCCTCGACCGTACGGAGAAGGAAGCCGAGAAGGTCGAGAGCCAGTTCCGCAAGGGCATCATCACCGACGACGAGAGGCGCCAGAAGGAAGTCGAGATCTGGACCAACGCCACCCAGGAGGTGCGGCGGGCCATGGAGAAGACCCTGGGGGCCATCTCCTTCAACCCGATCGACATGATGGTGGGCTCGGGCGCACGAGGCAACGTCATGCAGGTGACCCAGATCGCTGGCATGCGAGGCCTGGTGGCCAACCCCCGGGGCGAGATCATCCCCCGGCCCATCAAGTCCAACTTCCGTGAGGGACTGTCGGTCCTCGAGTACTTCATCTCCACCCACGGCGCCCGCAAGGGCCTGGCCGACACCGCCCTGAGGACCGCCGACTCCGGCTACCTCACGCGCCGGCTCGTCGACGTGGCCCAGGAGCTGATCATCCGCGAGGTCGACTGCGGCACGGGCCGGGGCATCTGGCTGGAGGACATCAAGGCCGACGAGGCCAGCCGGCGCCACAACCTCGAGACCAGGCTGTTCGGCCGGGCACTGGCCGAGTCGGTGACCTTGTCCACCGGCGAGGTCCTCGAGGCCGGCACCCAGGTCGACGACACCGAGCTGCGCCTCATGCGCGAAGACCCCAACGTCCACCGGGTGCGGGTGCGCTCGGTGCTCAACTGCGAGGCCTCCCATGGTGTGTGCGCGGTCTGCTACGGCCGCTCCATGGCCACCGGCAAGCTCATCGAGATGGGCGAGGCCGTCGGGGTCATCGCCGCCCAGTCCATCGGCGAGCCCGGCACCCAGCTGACCATGCGTACCTTCCACACCGGCGGTATCGCCGAGACCGACATCACCCACGGTCTGCCCCGAGTCGTCGAGCTGTTCGAGGCCCGTACGCCCAAGGGCAAGGCCATCCTGTCCCGGGTCTCGGGCGTCGTCCGCATGGCCGACGACGAGGTCAAGGGCCGGACGATCACGATCGCGGCCGACGACGGCAAGGAGGACAGCTACCCCATCTCCCCGCGGGACATGGCCCGCCTGCTCGTCCGCGAGGGTGAGGAGGTGGCCGCCGGCGAGGCTCTGGTCGAGGGCCCGAAGGACCCGAAGGAGCTGCTGGAGATCAAGGGGATCCGCGAGACCCAGCAGTACCTGGTCGACCAGGTGCAGCTCGTCTACCGGGAGCAGGGCGTGTCCATCCACGACAAGCACATCGAGCTGATCGTGCGCCAGATGCTCAAGCGGGTGTCGGTGGCCGAGGCCGGCGACTCCGGTTTCCTGCCTGGTGAGCGGGTCGACTCCCGGCTCTACGCCGAGGTCAACCGCCAGCTCGTGCAGGAGGGCAAGACACCGGCCGAGGGCCGTCCCGAGCTCATGGGCATCACCAAGGCGTCGCTGGCCACCGACTCGTGGCTGTCGGCGGCTTCGTTCCAGGAGACCACCCGGGTGCTTACCGAGGCGGCCATCGAAGGCAAGCGCGACCAGCTCCTGGGCCTCAAGGAGAACATCATCATCGGCAAGCTGATCCCGGCCGGCACGGGGATGATGCGCTACCGCGACCTCGACATCTCGGCCCCCGACTACGAGCCCCTGCAGTCGTGGTCGTCCGACCAGGAAGACCAGGACCTCGCGGCCTGGCTGGCCAACATCGGCACCAACCAGGACGACGGGGGCAACGGCGAGGTCGTCACCTCCGACGCCTTCGGCGAAGGCGGCTTCCTCTCGGTGGCCGACCCCGAGGACGCCGCCGGCTAGTTGTTCCTCCGGAGACACCCTGCGTGCCCATGCGCTCGCAGGGTGTCTCCCGCGTGGGCCATCTGTGGGCAAGCCCGTCGAGCGGTCCGGCGTCTCCCCGTCCACGCCGTCTCCGATGACCTTGGTCCTGGGACGATCGGGCGCTGACCGGCCTCGCCGGGAGAAGTCCCTCCCCGAGACCCGCTAAGATCGGATGTTCGAATGCCTACCATCGCCCAGTTGGTCCGTAAGGGCCGCGAATCCAAAGTCACCAAGACCAAGACGCCGGCCCTCAAGGGCGCCCCTCAGCGCCGAGGCGTCTGTACACGCGTCTACACCCACACCCCCAAGAAGCCCAACTCGGCCCTCCGTAAGGTTGCCCGGGTCAGGCTCACCACTGGGCAGGAAGTCACCGCCTACATCCCCGGGGTCGGCCACAACCTCCAGGAGCACTCGATCGTGCTCGTCAGGGGTGGCCGTGTGAAAGACCTCCCCGGGGTCCGCTACAAGATCATCCGGGGCGTCCTCGACGCGTCCGGGGTCCGCGACCGCAAGCAGGCTCGCAGCCGCTACGGCGCAAAGAAGGAAGGCTAACCAGCCATGCCCCGCAAAGGCCCGCCGCCGCGCCGCGACCTCATGCCCGACCCGATCTACCGGTCGGTGCTCGTCACCCAGGTCGTCAACAAGATCATGCAGCGGGGGAAGCGGTCTCTCGCCGAGCGCACGGTCTACCGCGCCCTCGACATCGTGGTGGAGAAGACGGGCCAGGAGGCCCTGGCCTCCCTGAAGAAGGCTGTCGAGAACGCCAAGCCCCAGGTCGAGGTCAAGAGCCGGCGGGTCGGTGGGGCGACCTACCAGGTCCCGGTCGAGGTCCGGCCCCGGCGGGCGACCACGCTCGCCATCCGGTGGCTGGTGGGCTACTCCCGGCAGCGCCGTGAGAGGAGCATGGCCGAGCGGCTGGCGGGTGAGCTCATGGACGCCATGAACAGCACCGGTTCGGCCGTCAAGCGCCGTGACGACATGCACAAGATGGCCGAGTCCAACCGGGCGTTCGCCCACTACCGGTGGTAACCCGCCACCCCTGAGCCCGCAGGCGGCATACCTCCCGGGCAGCCGGGGGGTGTCCTGCGTGTGAACCCCGAGCACGAGCCGGCCCGGCGGCCGAGCCGCGTGTTCGACATACGAACCAGGCCCGTCCGCGACGGCGCCTCGACGACCCGATCACCAGAGAGACCCACGACATGGCTGACGCACCCGTAATCCGAGAGTTCCCCCTCGCCCGGACCCGCAACATCGGGATCATGGCCCACATCGACGCGGGCAAGACCACGACGACGGAGCGGATCCTCTACTACACGGGCAAGACGTACAAGATCGGCGAGGTCCACGAGGGGGCGGCGGTCATGGACTGGATGGTCCAGGAGCAGGAACGGGGGATCACGATCACCTCGGCGGCCACCACCTGCCGGTGGAAGGACACCTGGATCAACATCATCGACACGCCCGGCCACGTCGACTTCACCGTCGAGGTCGAGCGTTCGCTGCGGGTCCTCGACGGGGCCGTGGCCGTGTTCGACGCCGTGGCCGGGGTCGAGCCCCAGACCGAGACGGTGTGGCGCCAGGCCAACAAGTACCGGGTGCCCCGCATCTGCTTCGTCAACAAGATGGACCGCATCGGCGCCGACTTCTTCCGGGCCGTCGACGAGATCCGCAACCGCCTCGACGCCGCCCCGGCCGTCCTCCAGGTGCCCATCGGGGCCGAGGGCCACTTCAAGGGCATGGTCGACCTCATCGGCATGAAGGCCCTGGTGTGGGACGACGCCACCGGCAAGGGCGAGGAGTGGCACGTCGGTGACGTGCCCGAGGACATGGTCGAGCAGGCCGAGCAGTGGCGGCACAACCTCATCGACGTGCTGTCCCACCATGACGACACCCTCATGGAGAAGTACATCGAGGAGCAGCCCATCACGGCCGAGGACCTCCGCCGGTCGATCCGGGCGGCCACCATCGCCAACGACGTGGTACCCGTCATCACCGGGTCGGCCTTCCGCAACAAGGGCGTGCAGCCCCTGCTCGACGCCATCGTCGACTTCCTGCCCAGCCCGCTCGACCTGCCCCCGGTGGTCGGGCTCGACGCCAAGGGCATCGAGGAGCTGGAGCGTCCGGCCGACGACACGGCCCCGTTCTCGGCGCTGGCCTTCAAGATCATGAGCGACCCCCACGTGGGCAAGCTCACCTATTTCCGCGTCTACTCGGGCACGCTGCGCAAGGGCCAGACGGTGCTCAACTCGACCCGTGACCGCAAGGAGCGGGTGGGCCGCATCCTGCAGATGCACGCCAACCACCGCGAGGACAAAGACGCCGTCTTCACGGGCGACATCGTGGCTGCCGTCGGTCTCAAGCAGACCTCCACGGGTGACACCCTGTGCGACCCCAACACGCCCGTCGTGCTGGAGTCCCTGGAGTTCCCCGAGCCCGTGATCCACGTGGCCATCGAGCCCAAGACCAAGGCCGACCAGGAGAAGCTGGCCGACGCCTTGATGCGGCTGTCCGACGAGGACCCCACCTTCCAGCGCCACACCGACGAGGAGACCGGCCAGACGATCATCGCCGGCATGGGCGAGCTGCACCTCGAGGTGCTGGTCGACCGGATGCTGCGCGAGTTCCGGGTCGACGCCCACGTGGGCAAGCCCCAGGTCGCCTACCGCGAGACGATCTCGATGCCGGTCAAGGGCGTCGAGGAACGCTACGTCCGCCAGTCGGGCGGCCGGGGCCAGTACGGCCACGTCGTGATCGACCTCGAGCCCACGGGCCCGGGGGGTGGCTTCGAGTTCGTGGACAAGATCGTGGGCGGCATCATCCCCCGGGAGTACATCCCGGCGGTCGACGCCGGCATCCAGGAGGCCATGCAGAGCGGCGTCCTGGCCGGCTACCAGCTGGTCGACGTGCGGGCCACGCTGGTCCATGGGTCCTACCACGACGTCGACTCGTCGGAGATCGCCTTCCGCATCGCCGGGTCCATGGCCTTCAAGAAGGCGGCCCGGCTGGCCAAGCCCATGCTGCTCGAGCCGATCATGGGAGTGGAGGTCGTCACCCCCGACGACTACATGGGCGACGTCATCGGCGACCTCTCCAGCCGGCGGGGCCGGATCGAGGGCATGGAGCAGCGGGGGTCGAGCCAGGTGGTGCGGGCGCAGGTACCGCTGGCCCAGATGTTCGGCTACGCTACCGACCTACGGTCGCGCACCCAAGGGCGGGCGACTTACACGATGCAGTTCCACTCCTACCAAGAAGTGCCCGAGTCCATCTCTCGCGAGATCGTGGCCCGGGTTCGCGGGGAGTAGGGGCGGACCGGTACAGATCCGAGGAGCAGGGGACCGTTCATGGCCAAGCAGAAGTTCGAGCGCTCGAAGCCTCACATCAACGTCGGAACCATGGGTCACATCGACCATGGCAAGACGACGCTCACCGCGGCCATAACCAAGGTGCTCCATGATCACAACCCCACGGTTGCGTTCACCGCCTTCGACCAGATCGACAAGGCGCCCGAGGAGAAGGCCCGGGGGATCACCATCCAGATCGCCCACGTCGAGTACGAGACCGACAAGCGGCACTACGCCCACGTCGACATGCCGGGCCACGCCGACTACATCAAGAACATGATCACCGGGGCCGCCCAGGTCGACGGTGCCATCTTGGTGGTGTCCGCCCCCGACGGCCCCATGCCCCAGACTCGGGAGCACGTGCTTCTGGCCCGCCAGGTGGGTGTGCCCTACATCGTCGTAGCCCTCAACAAGGCCGACATGATGGACGACGAGGAGCTGCTCGACCTCGTGGAGCTCGAGGTGCGCGAGCTGCTCACCGAGAACGAGTACCCCGGCGACGACACGCCTGTGATCCGGGTCTCGGCCCTCAAGGCCCTCGAGGGCGACCCCGAGTGGACGCCGAAGATCATCGAGCTCATGGAGGCGGTCGACAACTACATCCCCGAGCCCGAGCGCGACATCGACAAGCCGTTCCTCATGCCGATCGAGGACGTGTTCTCGATCACCGGCCGGGGCACGGTCGTCACCGGCAAGGTCGAGCAGGGTGTGGTCAAGGTCCAGGACCAGGTCGAGATCGTGGGCCTGCGCCCCAACCAGACCACGGTCTGCACGGGCGTCGAGATGTTCAAGAAGCTGCTCGACCAGGGCCAGGCGGGCGACAACATCGGCGTGCTGCTGCGGGGCACCAAGAAGGAGGATGTCGAGCGCGGCCAGGTGGTGGTCAAGCCCGGCTCGATCACCCCCCACACCCAGTTCGAGGCCCAGGTCTACGTGCTGAAGAAGGAGGAGGGCGGGCGCCACACGCCCTTCTTCCAGAACTACCGGCCCCAGTTCTACTTCCGCACCACCGACGTGACCGGCCAGATCACCCTGCCCGAGGGCACCGAGATGATCATGCCGGGCGACAACACGACCATGACCGTCGAGCTCATCCAGCCCATCGCCATGGACGAGGGCCTGCGGTTCGCCATCCGTGAGGGTGGGCGCACGGTGGGTGCCGGCCGCGTAGTCAAGATCTTGAAGTAGACGCGGACCTCTCATGGCCCAGAAGATCCGCATCCGGCTGAAGGCGTACGACCACGAGATCGTCGATCAGTCCACCAAGAAGATCGTCGAGACGGTCGTACGCACTCAGGCCAAGGTGCGGGGGCCCGTGCCGCTGCCGACCGAGACCCACCGCTGGACGGTGATCCGGTCCCCCCACAAGGACAAGGACTCGCGCGAGCACTTCGAGATGCGGATCCACAAGCGGTTGCTCGACATCTTGGAGCCCAGCCCCAAGACCGTCGACTCGCTTCAGCGCCTCGACCTGCCGGCCGGCGTCGACATCGAGATCAAGATCCAACAGGCCTGAGCCCGCGCCGGTAGGCTGCGGGCGTGTCCGACGAAGAGGAATGGTGGGATGTCGCCGGGGTCGACGAGGTCCCTGACGACGCGCCACTGGCCGTCCAGGCGCACGGCTACCCCATAGCGCTGTTCAAGGTGGACGGCGAGGTCCACGCCCTGTGGTCGCGCTGCCCGCACGCCGGAGGCCCCCTCGACGACGGCTACCAGAAGGGCGAGGTCGTGGTGTGCCCGTGGCACGGGAGCATGTTCCGGGTCACGACGGGCGAGCGCCTCGACGGGCCGGCGTCGGTCGGGGCGACGGTGTTCCCGGTAGAGGTCGAGGACGGTCGGGTCTGGGTGGGCCCACCCCCGCCGGGCATCGAGCCGCCCCCGCCCGCGTTCCTCCAGTTCTGAGAGGCGGGAGGTCCGCCGAAGTCACGCGAGGGGGCGGAAGGAGCCGTCGCGCAGCACGGGGACCACGGGGGAGCTGTCAAGGGCGGCCGCCCAGGTGACATCGTCGTCGGCTCCCCGGGCCACGAGCTCGCGGCCCGACGTGCACGAGCGCAGGAGGGGCTCGAGATCGGCAGCCGCCGCCTGGAAGGCCCCGACGGCCACCCGGGCCTCGGACGAGAGCGAATCGGGGGCCATGGCTGACATGACCGCACCGGCACCGAGCAGGTCCTCGACGGCGAACCGGTCTTGGCCGTCGCGCCACTTCTCGCCGGCGGCCACCACGACCACCCGACCGCCGTGGCCGGCGAGGAACTGCGAGACGGCCGACGCGTTGCGCAGGCAGCCGGCCACCACCGTGGCCCCCGAGCGGGCCGCCTCCAGCGACAGGGCAGCACCGTTGGGCGAGGGCAGCACCACCCGCCGGCCGGCCTCCAGGCCGGTCATCGAGGCGGGCGACAGCGACACGCCCGCACCCCGGGGCCCGGCCAGCACTGCCCCCAGCCGTTCGGCCACCCGGGCCGCGTAGGGGTCGTGCGCCCGGTGGGGGTGCACGAGCACGCCTCGCTCGGCGGCCACCGTGACGGTCGTCGAGAACGACATGACATCGACCACCACCACCACGTCGGCCTGGCGGCCGGCCTCACGTAGCCCGGCCCAGCCCCACTCGAAGTGCATCGGGACACACTAAGACCCGACGCCCCCGGACGGCCCCCGGCATCGTCGGGCTATACTCTCTTCTCCGGAGCGGCTACGCTCCGTCGTCCAGTCGACGTCCTCGGTCGCCGGCATCAACGGTACGCCGAGGCACAACCGATCATCCGCTCCGCCAGGCACGCCTGTGCGGAGCGTCCGCGTGAAATCCTCCAGATTCGGGCACAGGTATGGCTAGCAAGGCAATAGTGGGTGAGAAGGTCGGGATGACCCAGGTCTGGGATGACCAGAACCGCGCCATCCCGGTCACGCTTGTGCGCGTCACACCGTGCCGGGTCGTGCAGGTCAAGACGCCTGCCACCGACGGCTACAGCGCCGTCCAGGTGACGTTCGGTTCGGTGAAGCCCTCGCGGCTCAACAAGCCCGAGCTGGGTCACTTCGCCAGCGCGGGCGTCGAGCCCGGGCCCAAGCTCGTCGAGCTGCGCCTCGACGACTCGACCTCCTACACGGTCGGCCAGGAGATCAAGGCCGACGTGCTGGCCGCCGGCGAGCGGGTCGACGTCACGGCCGTCAGCCGGGGCAAGGGGTTCACAGGGGTGATGAAGCGCCACAACTTCAAAGGCTTGGGGGCGTCCCACGGTGCCCACAAGGTCCACCGGGCCCCCGGCGCCATCGGGGCGTGTGCCACGCCGTCGAGGGTGTTCAAAGGCACCCGCATGGCCGGGAGGATGGGCCATCAGAAGGTGACCATCCTCAACCTCGAGATCGTCGAGGCCGACGCAGACCGCGACCTCATCCTCATCAAGGGCGCGGTCCCCGGCCCGCGGGGCGGGCTGGTGCTGATCCGCAACGCGGTCAAGAACGGCCAGCCCACCGGAGGTGCGCTCTAATGGCGAACGTCGACGTGCGCTCGGCGACCGGCGCGTCGGTGGGGACGGTCCGCCTCGACGACGCCGTCTTCGGGGTGACCCCCAACGTGGCCGTCATGCACCAGGTGGTGACCGCCCAGCTGGCGGCTGCCCGGGCCGGCACCCAGAGCACGCTGACCAGGGCCGAGGTACGTGGTGGGGGTCGCAAACCGTGGCGCCAGAAGGGCTCGGGCCGGGCCCGGCAGGGTTCCTCGCGCTCGCCGCACTGGAGAGGCGGTGGCGTGGCCCTGGGCCCCAAGCCCCGCAGCTACCGCCAGCGCACCCCCAAGAAGATGGTGCAGCTCGCCCTGCACTCGGCCCTCTCCGACCGGGCTTCCCAGGGCCGGGTCGTGGTCGTCGACTCCTGGGGCCTTCGGGCTCCCAAGACCAAAGACGCAGTGTCCGCCCTGCGGGCCCTGGGGCTCGATGGCCAGGGGGCTGTCCTGGTGGTAGTGGACGCCGGTGAGGTCGACCGGGCCCACGTCTTCAAGTCGTTCGCCAACCTGCCCGACGTACACGTGCTGGTCTCGTCCGAGCTCAACGCCTACGACGTGCTGTGCTCTGACTGGGTGGTGTTCACCCGGGCCGCCCTGCCGGGCGTCGCCACCACCCAGGCCGACGCCCCGCCGCCGGCCGACGCCGCTCCGGCCGGCACCGACGCCGGGGAGGCGGAGTGAACGATCCCCGTTCCATCGTGTTGCGCCCGGTGGTGAGCGAGAAGTCCTACTCGCTGCTCGACCGCAACGTGTACACGTTCGTCGTCCATCCCGACGCCAGCAAGATCGAGATCCGCAGCGCCGTCGAGGAGATCTTCAACGTGCGGGTCACCAAGGTCAACACTCTCAACCGCAAGGGCAAGCGCAAGCGCAACCGCCGCCAGGCCACGTTCGGCAAGCGCTCCGACACCAAGCGGGCCGTCGTCACGCTGGCGGCTGGCAGCCGCATCGACCTGTTCGAGACATGAGGCGATAAGCACCATGGCCCTTCGCAAGCGCAAGCCCACCAGTGCCGGCCGCCGTTTCCAGACGGTCTCCGACTTCTCCGAGATCACCAAGACAGAGCCCGAGAAGGCCCTGCTCGCCCCCCTGTCCAACACGGGCGGGCGCAACAGCTACGGGCGCAAGACGGCCCGCCACCAAGGTGGCGGCCACAAGCGCCAGTACCGGGTGATCGACTTCAAGCGCACAAAGGACGACATCCCGGCCAAGGTCGCGGCCATCGAGTACGACCCCAACCGCAACGCCCGCATCGCGCTGCTCCACTATCTCGACGGCGAGAAGCGCTACATCCTGGCCCCGGCCAAGGTGAAGGTGGGCGACCGCCTCCAGAGTGGGCAGAAGGCCGAGATCCGCCCGGGCAACGCCCTACCCCTGCGCTACATCCCCGTCGGGACCACGGTGCACAACGTCGAGCTCAAGCCCGGCGGCGGGGGCAAGATGGCGCGGGGCGCGGGGTCGTCCATCCAACTCGTGGCCAAGGAGGGCGACTTCGCCACCTTGCGCCTGCCCAGCACCGAGATGCGCCGCGTGCCCATCGACTGCCGGGCGACCGTCGGGGAGGTGGGCAACGCCGAGGCCGAGCTGGTTTCGGTGGGCAAGGCCGGCCGTAACCGCTGGAAGGGCGTCCGCCCCCAGACCCGCGGTGTGGCCATGAACCCCGTCGACCACCCGCTGGGCGGTGGCGAGGGGAAGTCGTCGGGTGGACGCCACCCGGTATCGCCTTGGGGCAAGCCCGAGGGCCGTACCCGCGACACCAACAAGCCGTCCCAGCGTCTGATCGTTCGCCGCCGCCGCACGCGCGGCGCCAGGAGGTAGGTGCTCGCCGATGAGCCGAAGCGTCAAGAAAGGCCCGTTCGTCGACGACCATCTCTTGAAGAAGGTCGACGACCTCAACTCCCGGGGCGAGAAGCGCGTGATCAAGACGTGGTCGCGCCGCTCCACGATCATCCCCGACATGGTGGGCCACACCATCGCCGTCCACGACGGCCGCAAGCACGTGCCCGTCTACATCACCGAGGCCATGGTGGGCCACAAGCTGGGCGAGTTCGCGCTGACCCGCACGTTCCGGTTCCACGCCGGCCAGGAGAGGTCGGGGCGGAGGTAGCCATGACGGGCCCCAAGCTCAACCAGCAGCCGGTGCTGCGCAGCCGTCCGGACCGGCCCGCCCGGGCGGTGGACGCCGCTCCCGGCAGTGGCACCCGCTCCACGGCTCGCTACGCCCGGGTCTCGGCCTACAAGGTGCGCGAGGTGCTCGACCTCGTCCGGGGCCAGACCGCCGAGCGGGCCCAGGAGATCCTGCAGTTCTGCGAGCGCGATGCCGCCACCCTGGTGGGCAAGGTGCTGAAGTCGGCCATCGCCAACGCCGAGCACAACGATGCCATCAACCCCGAAGAGCTCTACGTGTCGGCCTGCTACGCCGACGAAGGCCCCACGCTCAAGCGGTGGCGGCCCCGTGCCCGGGGACGGGCCACCCGCATCCGCAAGCGCACCTGCCACGTGACCGTGATCGTCAGCCGCCTGCCCGAGAACGAGCTTCGCAAGCAGCGGGCGGCCCGGGCCCCGGCTGGCAGTGACCGCCGCCGCCGGGCCACCGCCAGCAAGCCGTCCCCCGAGCGCGCTGCCCGGGTACGCGCCAGCCGCGGCGACCAGCCGGCCGCCGTGCCCACGCCGGCCGAGCCGGGGCCGGGTGCCGTGTCCGACGAGGCTCCTCCCCGGGACGCGGTCCCTGACGATGACGCTCCTACCGACGACGTACCGACCGACGAAGTGGCCAGCGACGAAGTGGCCAGCGACGAAGTGGCCAGGGACGAAGTGGCCAGCGACGAAGAGGCCGCCGGTCCCCGAGACCAGCCCGAGGCCGACGACGACAAGAGAGCCGAGTAGCGCATGGGCCAGAAAGTCAACCCCTACGGCTTCCGCCTGGGAGTCACCACCGACTGGAAGTCGCGGTGGTTCAGCGACCGGGAGTACACGGACTACCTCATCGAGGACTGGAAGATCCGTGACTACCTGATGCGGCAACTCCCGCACGCGGCCATCAGCCGGATCGAGATCGAGCGCACCCGCGACCGCCTGCGGGTCGACGTGCACACCGCCCGGCCGGGCATCGTCATCGGCCGGCGGGGAGCGGAGGCCGACCGCCTGCGGGCCGACCTGGCCAAGCTGACCAACAACGTCAAGATCCAGCTCAACATCCAGGAGATCCGCCAGCCCGAGCTCGACGCCGCCCTCATCGCCCAAGGCGTGGCCGACCAGCTCGCCGGCCGGGTGAGCTTCCGGCGGGCCATGAAGCGGGCCGTTCAGACGGCCCAGAAGGCGGGTGCCCTGGGCATCCGGGTGCAGTGCTCGGGCCGCCTCGGCGGGTCGGAGATGGCCCGCAGCGAGTGGTACCGCGAGGGAAGGGTGCCCTTGCACACGCTGCGGTCCGACATCGACTACGGCTTCCGCGAAGCCCGCACCACATTCGGCCGCATTGGCGTCAAGGTGTGGATCTACAAGGGCGACATCCTTCCGTACCGCACCTCGGCCGAGGACAAGATCTCCCGTGAGGCTGGGATGGCGGTGGGCGAGACGTCCGGCCCTGCTCGCCCCCGGCGAATCATCTCCGCCGGCGGCGGTCGGCGCCGGCCCGAGGGCGAGGAAGGGACGCCGCCCGCTCCCGAAGAGGCGCCGGTCGACACCGGGCCGGTGGTCAAGGAGGCCGACCCCGAGCTGGAGCGCCTGCTGGCCGAGGAAGAAGAGATCGAGCGCCGTACCCGCCAACCCCACGAGACTCCTCACTTCCGCACGGGTGACGAATGACTACATCCGCTGACCACCGGAGCGGGAGGGCCCAGCCATGCTGATGCCCCGCCGCGTCAAGCACCGCAAGCAGCACCGCGGGCGGATGGAGGGCAACGCCAAGGGCGGGACCACCATCAGTCACGGGGACTTCGGCATCCAGGCTCTCGAGCCGGGCTGGATCACCGCCCGCCAGATCGAGGCTGCCCGTATCGCCATGACCCGCCACATCAAGCGTGGTGGCAAGGTGTGGATCAACATCTTCCCCCACAAGCCCGTGACCCAGAAGCCGGCCGAGACCCGGATGGGTTCGGGCAAGGGCAACCCCGAGCACTGGGTGGCCGTCGTCAAGCCGGGCCGCGTCATGTTCGAGCTGGCGGGCGTGTCCGAGAGCCTGGCCCGCGAGGCCATGGAGCGGGCCATCCAGAAGCTGCCCATCAAGGCCAAGTTCGTCGTCCGATCCGAGGAGGTGTGATGGCCAAGGCATCCCAGGAGCTGCGCGAGCTGGCGCCCGACGACCTTTACACCCGTCTGGCCGAGGCCCAGCAGGAGCTGTTCAACCTGCGCTTCCAGCACGTCACCGGCCAGCTCGACAACTATGCCCGCATCGGGCAGGTGCGGCGCACCGTCGCCCGCCTCAACACCCTGTTGCGCGAGCGCGAGATCGAAGCGGCCGAGGCCGCGGAAAGCGAGAACCGTGGCTGAGGAAGCTGCAGCTGCGCGTCCCAACCGCCGCAAGGTCCGTGAGGGCCTGGTCGTGTCCACCGCTGGCGACAAGACGGCGGTCGTCGCCATCGTCGAGCGCGTGCGCCACCGTCGCTACGACAAGACCGTGCAGCGCACCAAGCGCCTGCATGCCCACGACGAGGCCAACGACCTCAACGTGGGTGACCGGGTCCGGGTCATGGAGACCCGCCCCCTGTCGAAGCTGAAGCGCTGGCGGGTCGTCGACGTGATCGAGAGGGCACGATGAGCTTCGCGAAGGGGACGACGCCGTGATCCAGCAGGAGACCCGCCTGCGGGTCGCCGACAACTCGGGCGCCAAGGAGGTCCTGTGCATCAAGGTGCTCGGGGGCTCCAAGCGGCGTTACGCCTCGATCGGCGACATCATCGTGGGCACCGTCAAAGACGCCATCCCTGGCGCCGCCGTGAAAAAGGGTGACGTGGTCAAGTGCGTCGTAGTACGAACGAAGAAGGAGAACCGTCGTCCCGACGGGTCCTACATCCGGTTCGACGAGAACGCCGCCGTGCTCATCAACGACGCCCTCCAGCCCCGGGGCACCCGCATCTTCGGGCCGGTCGGGCGTGAGCTGCGCGACAAGAAGTTCATGCGGATCATCTCGCTTGCACCCGAGGTTCTGTGAGGGCTGTGCGATGAAACTGAAAAAGGGTGACCGGGTTCGCGTCCTCAGCGGCAAAGACCGTGGCGACGAGGGCGAGATCATGCGCGTCCTGCCCAAGGAGGGCCGGGTGATCGTCGAGGGTGTCAACGTGGCCAAGAAGCACCAGAAGGCGCTCCGGGCCACGATGCAGGCCGGGATCATCGACAAGGACATGCCCATGCCGGCGTCCAACCTGGCCATCATCTGTTCCGCCTGCGGGCCTACCCGCATTGGCTACCGCTTCGATGGGGACAACAAGATCCGCATCTGCAAGAAGTGCAAGAGCGACCTGTAATGGCTACGAAGACGAAGGAACAGGGCCGCCAGGGGGGCCAGGGCCGCCAGGGGGGTGGCGAGAAGAGGCCAGCCGAGCCGCGGGAGCCGCTGGGCCCCCGGGAGCGGCCCCGCCTCAAGCTGCGTTACCAGTCCGAGGTACGCCAGAAGCTCAAGGAGTCGTTGGGCCTCGGCAACATCATGGAAGTCCCCGGCCTCGAGAAGATCGTGATCAACATGGGCGTCGGCCGGGCCACCCAGCAGGCGTCGCTGCTCGAAGGCGCGGTGAACGACCTCTCGCTGATCGCCGGCCAGAAGCCTCAGGTGACCAAGGCCCGGCGCTCGATCGCCGCTTTCAAGCTGCGCGAAGGCAACGCCATCGGCGCCATGGTCACACTGCGGGGCGACCGGATGTGGGAGTTCTTCGACCGCCTCATCAGCGTCACGATCCCCCGCATCCGCGACTTCCGGGGCCTGCCGCCCAACTCGTTCGACGGGCGGGGCAACTACACCTTCGGGGTCAATGAGCAGCTCATTTTCCCTGAGATCGACTACGACAAGGTCGACGCCCCCCGGGGTATGGACATCACCATCGTGACGACGGCGCGCAACAACGCCGAAGGGCGGGCCCTGCTCGACGCCTTCGGCTTTCCGTTCCGCCGGGAAGGTTCCATCTAAATGGCCAAGAAGTCCCTGATAATCAAGCAGTCCCGCAAGCCGAGGTTCAAGGTGCGGGCCTATACCCGGTGCCGTAAGTGCGGGCGCTCGCGGGCGGTGTTCCGCTCCTTCGGGCTGTGCCGGATCTGCTTGAGGGAACTGGCCCACGCCGGCGAAGTGCCGGGCGTCACGAAGTCGAGCTGGTGAGGGGAGGCGCTGCCACATGACGATGACCGACCCGATAGCGGACATGCTGACCCGCATCCGTAACGGAAGCGTGGCCGCCCAGGACGTTGTGCGTATGCCCTCGTCCAAGCTCAAAGAGGCCCTGGCTGCCATCCTGCGCCGTGAGGGCTACATCGCCGACTTCCGTCTGAGCGACGACGCCACCCGGCCCGGCCGGGTACTTGAGGTCACCCTCAAGTACACGCCCGAGCGGGTCCCGACCATCACCGGCCTGCGCCGGGTCTCCAAGCCAGGCCTGCGCGTCTACACCAAGGCCGACCGGCTGCCCCGGGTCCTCGGCGGCCTGGGAGTGGCCGTCCTGTCCACGAGCCAGGGTCTCATGACCGACCGCGAGGCCCGCGCCAAGCGGGTCGGCGGCGAAGTGCTCTGTTACGTGTGGTGAGGTAGAGGAAATGTCCCGCATCGGCCGATCCCCCATCCCCGTTCCCACGGGCGTGACAGTTGCCTTGGAGGGCAGCAGCGTCACGGTCACGGGCCCGCGCGGCACGCTGGCCCGCCGCCTGCCGCCCGACATCACCGTCCGCCAGGAGGACGGCATCCTCCAGGTCGAGCGGCCTGACGACGAGCGCCAGCACCGGGCCCTGCACGGCCTCACGCGCACCCTGGTCAACAACATGGTCGTGGGCGTCACCCAGGGCTTCCAGAAGGAACTGGAGATCGTGGGCGTCGGCTACCGTGCCGCCGCGGCCGGGCCCACCACGCTCGAGCTGGCCCTCGGGTTCAGCCACCCGGTCAAGGTCGAGGCCCCCGAGGGGGTCACCTTCGAGGTGCCCGCGCCCACCCGCGTGGTGGTCAAGGGCAACGACAAGGAGGCCGTCGGCCAGGTCGCGGCCAACATCCGCAAGCTGCGCAAGCCCGAGCCCTACAAGGGCAAGGGCGTGCGCTACGCCGGCGAGGTCGTGCGCCGCAAGGCTGGAAAGGCGGCCAAGTGAACCGCCCTGCGATCTCGGCTGGCCAGAGCGCCAAGAACCCCGAGGAGGGGGTGCGATGACCGTCTCCACCAAGCAGAAGCAGCAAGCCCGGGCCCGGCGCCACCGCCGGGTGCGCAAGTCGGTGCGGGGCACGGCCGAGAGGCCTCGCCTGGCCGTCTTCCGCTCCAACAAGCACATCACCGCCCAGGTCATCGACGACGTGGCCGGTCGCACGCTGGCGGCGGCCAGCACGGTCGAGGCAGACCTCCGGGGCGGGCCGACCGGCAACAAGGACGCGGCCGCCAGCGTGGGCAGGCTCGTGGGCGAGCGGGCCAAGGCCGCCGGAGTGACCAAGGTCGTCTTCGACAGGGGCGGCAACATCTACCACGGGCGGGTCGCGGCCGTGGCTGACGCCGCGCGCCAAGCCGGCCTCGAGTTCTAGGGAGCCTTCATGGCTGAGAGCCAGTACGAAGAACGGGTAATCGACATCAACCGGGTGGCCAAGGTAGTCAAGGGTGGCCGGCGCTTCTCGTTCACCGCGCTGGTGGTCGTCGGTGACGGCAGCGGCCGCGTCGGCCTCGGCTACGGCAAGGCCAAGGAGGTGCCCGCCGCCATCCAGAAGGGCATCGAGGAGGCTCGCAAGAACCTGTTCGACGTGGCCCTCGCGGGCTCGACGATCACCCACCCCATCCTGGGGGCCAGCGGGGCCGGCCGCGTGCTGCTCAAGCCGGCTGCTCCGGGGACGGGCGTGATCGCCGGCGGTGCGGCCCGGGCCATCTTGGAGGCGGCCGGCATCCACGACATCCTGGCCAAGTCGCTGGGTTCGTCCAACGCCATCAACGTGGCCCACGCCACCATCTCGGGCCTGCGCAGCCTCAAGCGTCCCGACGAGGTCGCGCGCATGCGGGGCAAGTCGCCCGAGGAAGTGACCCCGGGCGGTCTGCTGCGGGCCTACCGGGAGACCAAGCGCGGTCCCCACACCCCCGTCGAGGTGGCGTGATGGGCCAGATCAAGGTGTCCCAGGTGCGCTCGTCGATCGGCACCAAGCCCAAGCACCGGGGCACGCTCAAGGCCCTCGGGCTGGGCCGCATCGGCAAGTCCAACGTCCTACCTGACCGGCCCGAGATCCGCGGCATGGTGGCCCGGGTCACGCACCTGGTCAAAGTCGAGGAGCAGTCATGAAGGTCCACGACCTCAAGCCCGCCCCCGGGTCCACCCGCGACCGCCGCCGCGTCGGGCGCGGCATCGCCGGCAAGGGCGGCAAGACGGCCGGCCGGGGCACCAAGGGCCAGGGGGCTCGCCACAACATCAAGCCCGGTTTCGAGGGCGGCCAGATGCCGCTGAACCGGCGGATCCCCAAGCTGAAGGGCTTCAAGAACCCCTTCCGGGTCGAGTACGCCGTCGTCAACCTCGACACCCTCGAGGCGTTCGACGGCGACGACGTCACCCCTGACAACCTTCGCCAGCGGGGGTTGGTGCACAAGCACGGCCTCGTCAAGGTGCTGGGCCGGGGGGAGCTCACCCGGGCCCTCAACGTCACCGCTCACGCCTTCTCGAAGTCGGCCGAGGCCGCCATCAAGGCCGCGGGCGGTAGCGTTGAGATCCTGCCGTCGCCCTACGGCAGCGGTCGCCCGCCGGCCAAGGGCAGTGCGCTGACCAACCGTTAGGAAGGGTTCTCCCCGTCGATGTTCGGCAGCCTGAGGAACATTTTCAAGATCCCCGACCTTCGCAACAAGGTCCTGTTCACCCTGCTGATCATCGGCCTCTACCGGCTGGGGTCGAACATCACGGTGCCGGGGATCGACTTCAACGCCGTCCAGGACCTGCAGCGCCAGGCCGAGCGGGGCGGCGTGTTGGGCTTCCTCAACCTGTTCTCGGGTGGCGCGCTGACCCAGATGGCGGTCTTCGCCCTCGGGATCATGCCTTACATCACCAGCTCGATCATCATGCAGCTGCTGGCGGTGGTCATCCCCCGCATCGAGCAGTGGCAGAAACAGGGCGCGGTCGGGCAGAAGAAGATCACCCAGTGGACTCGTTACATGACCATCGGGCTGGCCGTCCTGCAGGCCACCGGCATCACCTACCAGTTCAACAACGGCCTCCTGGGTGACGGCGGGTCCACCAACCTGCGGCTGGTCACCAACTTCGACGTCCCCCACGTGGCCCTGATCGTCCTCACGATCACCGCCGGGACGGCCATCGTCATGTGGATGGGCGAGCTGGTGACCCAGCGGGGCATCGGCAACGGTATGTCGATCCTGATCTTCGCCAACGTGGTCAGCCGCCTGCCAGCCCAGATAGGCAACGTCAGGGCCGAGGGTGGCAACGTGATCTTCGCGGCGGTGCTCATCGGCGGGTTGCTCATGATCGCCGCCATCGTGTTCGTGGAGCAGGGCCAGCGCCGCATCCCCGTGCAGTTCGCCAAACGGGTGGTAGGCCGCCGGATGTACGGGGGCCAGAGCACTTACATCCCGCTCAAGGTCAACCAGGCGGGGATCATCCCCATCATCTTCGCCAGCTCGGTGCTCTACTTCCCGGTGCTGCTGTCCAACGTCGTGCAGTGGCGCAGCGTCGTCAACTTCATCAACAACAACCTGGTCCAGCCGGACAACATCTTCTACATCACGATCTACGGTCTGCTGATCATCTTCTTCACCTACTTCTACACAGCCATCACGTTCAACCCCCAGCAGCAGGCCGACATCATCCGCAAGCAGGGCGGCTTCATCCCCGGCATCCGGCCCGGCCCCCCGACTGAGCGCTACCTGGCCCAGATCCTCAACCGGATCACCCTGCCGGGGTCGCTGTTCCTGGCCTCGATCGCCCTCGTGCCCCAGATCGCCCTGGCCATCTACGGCATCCAGAGCTTCCCCTTCGGCGGCACCACGATCCTCATCGCCGTGGGCGTGGCCCTGGAGACGATGAAGCAGATCGACAGCCAGCTCATGATGCGCAACTACGAAGGTTTCCTCACCTGACGGTGCTGGTACGACCGGAGGATTGAGGACGTCGTGGCGGTGTCCGGTGGGACCAGTGGCTGAGGCCCCCGACCAGCGCGCCCGCACTGTCCGGGCCGCCCCAACCGGGTGCGCCTGAGATGGGTGGCCCGCGGCTCGTGATCCTGGGCAAGCAGGGCGCGGGTAAGGGCACGCAGGCCCTGAGGCTGGCTGAGCACTACGGGATCCCCCGGATCTCGACGGGCGACATGTTCCGGGCGGCCATCGAGGAGGGCACTGACGCAGGCCTCACGGCCCGCAAGTACATGGACGCCGGCGAGCTCGTGCCCGACGACGTGGTGATCGGGATCGTCGAGGAGCGGCTCTGCCGCGATGACACCCGGGGCGGTTTCATCCTCGACGGCTTTCCCCGCAACGCCGAGCAGGCTCGGGCCCTCGACGACGAGATGGGCCACGACGCCGTCGATCTGGTCGTCGAGCTCGACGTGCCCACCGAGATGGTCCTGCGGCGCATCGCCAGCCGCCGGGTGTGCCTGTCGTGCGGCGCGCCCTACGGGGTCGACAACCTCCCCAAGCAGGAGGGGACGTGCGACCTGTGCGGGGGCCGGGTCGTCCAGCGCGACGACGACACCGAGGCGGCCATCAAGCGCCGGCTCGACCTCTACAACTCCCAGACCGAACCTCTGGTCGCCTACTACCTGTCCCAGGACAAGCTGGTGGCGGTCGACGGCACGGGCGAGGCCGACGCCGTGACCGCCCGTTTGCTGCGGGGCATCGACGGGCGTCTACGAGGCCGCTGACCAGTGCGAGAATGGAGACGGAGATGACCACGACCGGGCGCGTCCCGATGGGGGAGTAGGTGCGAAAGAACAAAGAAGAAGTGGCCAAGATGCGCAGGGCGGGCCGGGTCGTGGCCGAGATGCTCGACACCTGCCAGCGGGCAGCCAAGCCAGGCATGACGACTCGCGACCTCGACCTCCTGGCCCGAGAGGTCATCGAGCGACGTCACGCCCGGTCGAACTTCCTCAACTACCACGGGTTCCCGGGCGTGATCTGCACCTCGCCCAACGACGTGATCGTCCACGGCATCCCTGGCACGTACCGCCTGAAGGAAGGCGACATCCTCTCGATCGACTGCGGGGCCATCATCGAGGGCTACCACGCCGACGCGGCCCGCACGTTCCCCGTCGGTGAGGTCGACGACGAGGTCCTGCGCCTGCTCGACACCACCCGGCTCAGCCTGGAGGCGGCCGTCAAGCACGTGCACGACGGGAGCCGCCTGTCGAACATCGGCCACGCCGTGCAGTCGGTGGCCGAGGGGGCCGGTTACTCGGTCGTGCGGGAGTACGTGGGCCACGGCATCGGCACGGCCCTGCACGAGGAGCCCAAGGTGCCCAACTACGGCGAGCCCGGCCGAGGGATCAAGCTCAAGGTGGGCCACGTGCTGGCCGTGGAGCCCATGGTCAACATGGGTAGCGCCGAGACCATGATGTACGACGACGGGTGGACGGTGGTGACGGCCGACGGCAGCCTGTCGGCCCACTTCGAGGACACCATCGCGGTGACCGACAACGGGCCGGAGGTGCTGACCGTCCTGGACTGAGCTATCCTGGGAGACTCTGCGCCATCTCGCGCGCCTGCGGGCGCGCGCCGCGCGGCTGTAGTCCGTTCCAGGAGGTCCACCTGCCCAAGCCCAAAGAAGACACGATCGTCATGGAAGGGACGGTCGTCGAGACGCTGCCCAACGCCATGTTCCGTGTCGAGCTCGAGAACAAGCACAAGGTGCTGGCGCACATCTCCGGCAAGATGCGGATGCACTACATCCGGATCCTGCCGGGTGACCGGGTGCAGGTGGAACTGACTCCCTACGACCTCAGCCGGGGTCGCATCACTTACCGGTACAAGTAGAGATCGAAGGCCCAAGACTCGTGAAAGTAAAGCCGAGCGTGAAGAAGATCTGCGAGAAGTGCAAAGTCATCCGTCGCCACGGCAACGTGATGGTCATCTGCCCCAACCCTCGCCACAAGCAGCGGCAGGGGTGAGGAGCTAGATGGCTCGTATCGCCGGCGTAGACATCCCCCGCGAGAAGCGGCTGGAGATCTCCCTGACCTACATCTTCGGGATCGGCCGCACGACCGCCTCCCAGGTGTGCGCGGCAACCGAGATCGACGCCTCGACCCGGGTACGCGACCTGACCGACGAGGAGGTTGCCCGCCTGAGGGCGCACATCGACGGCCTCAAGGTCGAAGGTGACCTGCGCCGTGACGTCGCCCAGGACATCAAGCGCAAGATCGAGATCCAGTGTTACCAGGGCATCCGTCACCGGCGGGGCCTGCCCGTCCGCGGCCAGCGGACGCACACCAACGCCCGTACCCGCAAGGGCCCCAAGAAGACCGTCGCCGGCAAGAAGAAGGTGCGTAAGCACTGATGGTTGCCCGTATTGACCTGGAGGTCGTCGTCCGTTGAGACCCGTAGGAAGCACCCGTGGCTAAGCCGAAGCCGGGTGGTCGTCGCCCGAGGCGCAAAGAGCGCAAGAACGTCACGTTCGGCGTGGCCCACATCAAGAGCTCGTTCAACAACACGATCATCTCGATCTCCGACCCCGAGGGCAACGTGCTGGCGTGGGCCTCGGCCGGCAACGTCGGTTTCAAGGGCTCCCGCAAGTCCACGCCCTTCGCCGCCCAGCTGGCGGCCGAGGCGTGCGCCAAGCGGGCCATGGAACACGGTGTCCGCCGGGTCGAGGTGCTGGTGAAGGGCCCCGGTTCGGGGCGCGAGACCGCCATCCGTTCCATCCAGACGGCCGGTATCGAGGTCGCCGGCATCAAGGACCTGACACCCATCCCCCACAACGGGTGCCGCCCTCCCAAGCGGCGGAGGGTCTGAGCCATGGCGCGTTACACCGGTCCTGTCTGCCGGCTGTGCCGGCGGGAGAAGATGAAGCTGTTCCTCAAGGGCCCCAAGTGCGACTCGATGAAGTGCCCGATCGAGCGCCGGCCCTATCCCCCCGGCGAGCACGGCCGGGGGCGGATCCGGGAGTCGGAGTACCTGCTCCAGCTCAGGGAGAAGCAAAAGGCCCGCCGCATCTACGGGGTGCTCGAGAAGCAGTTCCGCAACATGTACGCCGAGGCCAACCGCCAGCCCGGCATCACCGGTGAGAACCTGCTACGCATGCTCGAGACCCGCCTCGACAACGTGGCGTTCCGGGCCGGGTGGGGTTCGAGCCGTTCCCAGGCTCGCCAGTGGGTGCGCCACGGTCACGTCAATGTCAACGGTCGCCGGGTCACGATCCCCAGCTTCCATGTACGCCGGGGCGACGTGGTCGAGGTCAGGGAGAAGTCCCGCACGCTGATCGTGCTGCGCCACAACCTCGACACCATCGACCGGGCCATCCCCCCGTGGCTGGAGGCCGGCCCCGACCGGTTCTCCGTGACGGTGCGCGACCTGCCGCTGCGCGAGCACATCGACGTGCCCGTGCGCGAGTCGCTCATCGTCGAGCTCTACTCCAAGTAGCCCCCCGGGCCCCCGCCGGCCCCCGAAACCCGGATCAGGAAGCGACATGCTCATCATCCAGCGCCCGACCGTCGAGCCCCTCGGCGAGCAGGAAGGCAACCGGCAGCGGTTCGTCATCTCCCCGCTCGAGCCCGGGTTCGGCCACACCCTCGGCAACTCACTGCGCCGCACGCTGCTGTCGTCCATCCCGGGCGCGGCGGTGACCCAGGTCCGCTTCGACGACGTCCTCCACGAGTTCACGACCATCGCGGGCGTGAAGGAGGATGTCACCGACGTCATCCTCAACCTCAAGGACTTGGTGCTGCGCATCGAGACCGACGAGCCCGTGACGTTGCGCCTCGACGGTCGGGGCCCCGGGGAGGTGGCCGCCCGCGACATCCAGCCCCACAACGACGTGGAGGTCCTCAACCCCGACCTGCACATCGCCGGGCTCACCGCCCGGGGCCGGCTGGCCATCGACATCACCGTGGAGCGGGGCCGGGGTTACGTGTCGGCCGAGCGCAACAAGAAGTCGTCGGTAATCGGGGTCATCCCCGTCGACTCGATCTTCTCGCCCGTGCGCCGGGTTGCCTTCAACGTCGAGCCCACCCGCGTCGAGCAGGCCACCAACTACGACCGGCTGACGCTCGACATCGAGACCGACGGGTCGATCTCGCCCCGGGAGGCGCTGGCCTCGGCGGGGGCCACCCTGCGAGCGCTGGTCTCGCTGGTGGCCGAGATGAGCGACGCCCCCAAGGCCCTGGAGCTGGGCGAGGTGGGCACGCTGGGTAGCGGCTCGCCCGACCTGGACCTGCCCATCGAGGAGCTCGACCTCTCCGAGCGGCCCCGCAACTGCCTGCGCCGCGCCCAGGTCAACACCGTGGGCGAGCTGGTGCAGAAGAGCGCCGACGACCTGCTGGCCATCACCAACTTCGGCCAGAAGTCGCTCGACGAAGTCCTCCAGAAGCTCGACGAGCGGGGCCTGTCCCTGCGGACGAAGGCGTAGGTCGCCATGCCGGCAACCCCTAGGAAGTCCCGCCGCTTCGGCGGCGACGCTGCCCACCAGAAGGCCATGATGGGCAACCTGGTGGCCTCGTTAATCGCGGCCGAGGCCATCGTGACCACCGAGGCCAAGGCCAAGGCCCTGCGCCCGGTGGCCGAGAAGGTCATCACCAAGGCCCGCAAGGGCGGGGTGCACCACCACCGGCAGGTCGTGGCCTTCATCCGTGACAAAGACATGGCCTACAAGCTGTTCGACGAGATCGCCCCCCGCTACGAGGACCGCCCCGGTGGTTACACCCGCATCCTCAAGCTGGGCCCCCGCCATGGCGACAACGCCCCCATGGCTCGCATCGAGCTCGTCTAGTACCGGCGGCCCGTGAGGCTGCGGCTCGTCGTCGCCTACGACGGACGGGGGTTCCACGGCTTCGCCCCCCAGGGCGAGGGCATCGCGACGGTGGGTGGCGCCCTGGTCGGAGCGCTGGAGCGGGTATTAGGTCAGCCCGTCAAGCTGGCCATCGGGGGGCGTACCGACACTGGGGTCCACGCTTGGGGCCAGGTGATCAGCTTCGATCTTGACGCCGCCGAGGTCGATCTCGACCGGGTGCGGCGGTCGGTCAACGGCCAGCTCGCGCCCCGGGTGGTCGTGCGGGAGGCGGCGGTGGCCGCCGCCGACTTCTCGGCCCGCTACTCGGCCGTGGCCCGCCGTTACCGCTACACCGTCCTCAACCGTCCGGTGCCCGACCCCTTCCTGGCGGCCACGTCGTGGCACGTCGAGAAGCCGCTCGACCTGGCGGCCATGCGCCTGGCCTGTGACCCCCTGATCGGCGAGCACGACTTCACGTCGTTCTGCCGGGTGCCCAAGGGCGTGCCCAGCTACTCGATGGTGCGCCGGGTCACCGACGCCCGCTGGCTCGACCTCGGCGAGGGCGTGCTGCGCTTCGACATCGAAGCCAGCTCGTTCTGCCAGCAGATGGTCCGCTCGGTCGTGGGCACCATCGTCGAGATGGGCACCGGCCAGCGCCGGGCGGGCGAGATGGCCTCGATCGTCCGCGCCCGCCAGCGCTCGTCGGCCGCCCGCGTCGCCCCACCCCACGGCCTCTGCCTCTGGGAGATCGTCTACCCCCCGGGGGACAGTTGACGACGACGGAGAACACGCCTACGGTTTGTCGTAGCTAACCACTACGCAGGAGGACGAGGTATTTCCCGACGGTGCCTGCCGGGTGCCAACGCCACCACGTGCCAGCCCAGAACGCGTATCCGGCCGGATGGGGGTACCGGGAACGCTCAGGGGGAACCCGGGCACGAGGCTCACGCCTGCATGTTCAACGTGGTCAACGCCAACCCCACCCCCCGAACGTCCAACTCGACCGGCTTCATCCCCAACACGACCGGCCGCGTCGAGCGGCCACCGGGTGTCTGGCAGGTCTGCTTCCGGGAACCGAACGGGGCAACTGCGACCATCCCCGTCCATTTCACCGTCACGTGAAAGGCTACCGGGCCGTTCCTTTCGAAGGGGTCGAGATCCCCGCCGTTGGCTGGGTCAGGTTCGGTGAGACCATGGATCAAATCGACCGCCGTTTATCAGCCCACGTCTGCGCACGGACCGAGATGTACGACACGATGGGCATTCACTGTGAGTTCGACGGAGGGCTCTCCATTGCGGTTTGTTCCCTGGGTCCGCCGTGGCGGTGCGAAGCAATCGGTTTCAGCGACGCCGTCATGCACCCGCCGGTCGTCGGGGACTGCCGCCTCGCCGGCCCCACGATGCGGTCGGCGGCCGAGTGCTTGGTGCGGGCCGGCTACCAGCCGTGGGGTCCTACCGGGCCCATCGAGGACCTCGTCTATGCCTGCCGGCCGGACGACGACGCTACGCCGACACCGGACGACAGCATCTACTTCCACGAGATCGGCGTCGTCCTGTGGACTGACCTGCAGAGCGAGGAGGGGGGGGTCGAGCTGGGCGAGCTGCGGTTGGGGACGGTCATGCTCTTCCGCCGGGGCTACCTGGAAGCCCTGAACGCGAAGTACTTTGTGCAGGGGAAGCCCCACCTCGTGGTGGCCCTCCCGCCGTCACCGAGTTCTTGACCCTTGTGCAAGAACAGACGCGCCCGCGGAGGACTGAAAGATCGCTCGGTGAGCGGACCGCTGCCGAGGGCTTTCGGGTGACGGGTTACCGGGCTGTCCCTTTCGAGGGCGTCGAGATCCCTTGCCGTGGAGCGCGCGTGGGTCGGTTCAGCATCAGGCGGCGAGGATGTCGGTGGCACCGAAGTCGTCGCCGACGTAGAGGAGTGGCTGGTCGGCCAGGCGGGCCACCGCGTAGCTCAGGCAGTCGCCGAAGTTGAGCGCCGCCGGGTGGCGGCCCCGGCCGTAGCGCCAGAACGCCCCCACGGCTTCGCGCCAGTGGGCCTCCCCGAAGGGGACCTCGGCAATGTCGAGCTCGTAAAGGAGCGTCGCCACCAGGTCGCGGGCATCTCTCCCGAGCCGGGCGGAGAGGATGATCCCGAGCTCGACGACGGTCGGGGCGCCTATCCCGGGGGCCGACGGCGGGGCCGAGAGCTTGTCGAGGACCGCCTCGAAGCCGTCCTCCCGCACGACGACGGCGACCAGCGCGGACGTGTCGACGATCACGCCCCGCCTGGGCCGTAGCCCAATATGGCGTCCTCCTCGCCTGATGTCAGCCGCCGGCCGAGCTCGGCGGCCGGAACGCATGGCCAGACCTCGGCCTCGAGGAACCGGCGGGCGCGGGTGCCCGGAGCCGCCATGTGGGCCCGTCGCGACAGGCGGCCCTTGCGGTCGAGCAGCGCTTGGCGCACCGCCTCGGTCTTGGTCTCACCGGCCATGCGGGCGACCTCACCGGCCAACCGTTCGACCTCGGCGTTCTTGATGTTGAGGGCCATGGTGTAATAGTACACCATTACACCAACGATCCACCTCATGTACCTCGGCCGACGAGGTCGACTTGGTAGCCGGCGGTTCGTAGGGCGGTGACGACCTCGGCGCGGTGGGCGGGGTCGCGGGTCTCGAGGGTGAGCACGACCTCGACGTCGGCCTCGGGGAGGACGAGGCCGGCCCGGTGGTGCTCGACGGCCAGGATGTCTGAGCCCGAGGTCGGCGACCACAGCGCTGAGCGCGGCCAGCGCGCCAGGGCGGTCGTGGAGTGGAGGACCCGCAGGACCAGGAACCGGCCCGAGGCCGACAGGCCCCGGTTGACGAGCTGCAATGAGCAGGGAGGGGTCGCGTTGCCGCTCGGGCATCGCCCGGCTGCTACCGCTACACGGTCCTCAACCAGCCGGTGCCCGACCCGTTCCTGGCGGCCACGTCGTGGCACGTCGACAAGGAGCTCGACCTGGCCGCCATGCGCCTGACGAGCGACCCGCTCATCGGCGAGCACGACTTCACCTCGTTCCGCCGGGTGCCCAAGGGCACACCTAGCTACTCGATGGCGCGCCGGGTCACCGACGCCCGCTGGGTCGACCTAGGCGACGGCGTGCTGCGCTTCGACATCGAAGCCAGCTCCTTCTGCCAGCAAGTGGTCCGCTCGGTGGTGGGCACCATCGTCGAGATGGGCTCCGGCCAGCGCCGGGCGGGCGAGATGGCCTCGATCGTCCGCGCCCGCCAGCGCTCGTCGGCCGCCCGCGTCGCCCCACCCCACGGCCTCTGCCTCTGGGAGATCGTCTGCCCCCCTGGGGACAGTTGACGACGACGGAGAACACGCCTACGGTTTGTCGTAGCTAACCACTACGCAGGAGGACGGCGACAATGGCGAAGGCACCTGGCGAAAGCTCCTGGCGAAAGCTCCTGGCGAAAGCTCCTGGCGAAAGCTGGCATAACTACCTGTAGCGTCCTGCTGGCGGTTGCTTCGACGGCGTGGGCATGTACCGTCCCGGTCGGGTTCACGTGGTACGCCACGACGCCCACTGCCCCGCTCGCTCCGTCCACCGTCGGGCCGGGCGAGGAGCTCAAGGTGCATTTCACTGGCCTGAGCCCCAACCGGGAGTACAACGTCCGGATACGCGACGCGCTAGCGACGGCTGCCGGCGTCGCCTGCCTGGCAGGCGCACTCCTTACGTCGGAGGAGGATGACCTTACCGACTTCATCACCGATGCGAACGGCGTGCTCGATGTCATCGTCTACATCCCGCTGGCGGCCGCACTCGGTGTTGCCCACGTGTACGCCACTGTTGCCAGCGAGTGCTCTCCCGGCGGCCATGTCACCATCGAGGACCAGTCCGGGGAGTGCGATGGGCCTTACTCCGGGGGCCTTCAGAGGTACTTCCCAACGGTGCCTGCCGGGTGCGAACGCCACCACGTGCCGGCCCACATGGCATACCCTAGCGACTGGAAGTTCCAGGGCAAACCGCTGGTGAAGACCTGCCGCCCAATCATCGTAATGAAGAGGGCAGACCACTATGCTACAGGGAGCTGGGGCAGCCACACAGAGTCCGATACATATCGGTCAGCTCAGCGCGCCAAGCTTGCACAGGGTGACCTCCTTGGAGCCTTCAATATGGACGACGCCGACCTGCGTGCCAAGTTCCCGGATGGGCGCTACAACGCCGCCCTTGACCAGGCTCGCGAGCACATCGAGACGCGGTTCCTCAGGTGCTTGAAAGGGGAACTAGGGAGCCAGGGTGACGGCCCACCGGGGACTTTGATCACTGCCTTCGCTACCGGGGCCCGAGCGAGCCGCCAGTTCTTCCTGGTGACCGCTAATGCCCAGGGCGAGCCAGGCCATGATGCTCACGCCTGTATGTTCAACGTGGTCAACGCTAATCCCAACCCCCGCACGTCCAGCTCGAGTGGCTTCATCCCCAACACGACGGGCAGGGTCGAGCGGTCACCGGGTATCTGGCAGGTTTGTTTCCGAGAACCGAGCGGGGCAACAGCAACGATCCCCGTCCATTTCACCGTCACGTGACGGGTTACCCGGCTGTTCCTTTCGAAGGTATCCAGATCCCCGCCGTCGGCTGGGTCAGGTTCGGCGACACCATCGATGAGATCGACCGCCGCCTATCGGCCCACGTCCTTCGACGGAGCGCGACGGACAAGACTATGACTCGCACTTGCTTGTTCGAAGGGGGGTTCCCCGTCCTGCTCGAGTTCTCTAGTCCGGCTTGGTGGTGTGAAGCCATAGAGTTCATAGGGGCTACCGAGTACCCGCCGGTCGTCGGGGACTGCCGGCTGAATGGTCCGACGATGCGTTCGGCGGCCGAGTGCTTGGTGGAGGCCGGCTACCAGCCGTGGGGTCCTACCGGGCCCATCGAGGACCTTGTCTATGCCTGCCGGCCGGACGACGACTCTACGCCGACACCGGACGACAGTATCTACTTCCACGAGCTCGGCCTTGTCCTTTGGACTGACCTGCAGAGCGAGGAGGACGGCGTTGAGCTGGGCGAGCTGCGGCTCGGGACGGTCATGCTCTTCCGCCGGGGCTACCTGGAGGCCAGGAACGCAGAGTACCTCGCGCAGGAGATGCCCGACCTCGTGGTGGCCCTCCCCCCGCTCAGAGCTTGATGCCATGAAGGAGCGCAGCGTCGCCCTCGCGTGACGGCCCGGTTGAATACGACCGGCCGGACGCCGGACATCGAGGAGTCGGTCGGATGGCCACGAAGTCCGCGGCGAAGAAGAAGGACGGGGCGTCCGCTCGCCCCGAGCAGGTGAGTGTCGCGACACTCGGGTCTTCCACAACCCCCGAACAAGGGAGGAAGGCCCCGATGGAACGACAGTACGTCGGCATCGACCTGCACCGCCGCCGCAGCGCGATCGTGCGCCGCACGCCGGCGGGCGAGACGCTGGAGACGGTGCGCATCACCAACGACCCACCTGGCCCTGGCCGCCGAGCAGGCCAAGGCCGGCCCCGACCCCGAGGTCGTGCTTGAGGCCACCTACGGCTGGTACTGGCTGGCCGACCTGCTGGGCGAGGCGGGCGCCAACGTCCACCTCGCCCACCCCCTCGGCAACAACTGGGGCAACCGGCGGGTGAAGAACGACGAGCGGGACGCCACCGACCTGGTGGACCTGCTCCGCCTCGGCCGGCTGGCGGAGGCCTGGGTCGCCCCACCCGAGCTGCGGGAGCTGCGGGAGCTGGTGCGCTACCGGGCCAAGCTGGTGGCGCTGCGCTCGGGCCTCAAGTCCCAGGTCCACGCCGTGCTGGCCAAAGAGGGCGTGGCCGTCCCGATGAGCGACCTGTTCGGCGTCGCCGGCCGGGCGCTGCTGGACACCGTCCCCCTGGCCCGGGCCTACACCGTGCGGGTCGAGTCATTGCGGGACCTGATCGAGCTCTACGACCGGGAGGTGGCCATGTTGGACCGCGAGGTGGCCGCCGCCCTGGGCGGCCACGACGGCTACCGGGCCATCCAGCGCATCCCCGGCGTGGGGCCCGTGCTGGGGTCGGTGTTCGTGGCCGAGATCGGCGACGTCGGGCGCTTCGACGGCCCCGACAAGCTGTCGTCGTGGGCCGGCCTCACCCCGCGCCACCGCGAGTCGGACACGACCGTGCAGCGGGGCCACATCACAAAGCAGGGCAGCCGCCTGGTGCGCTGGGCCGCCGTCGAGGCCGTCCAGCGCCAGCGGGGCGGCACCAAGCTCCAGGCCGACTACCGGCGCATCGCCGGGCGGCGAGGCCGCAAGGTCGGGATCGTGGCGGCGGCACGCAAGCTTCTCGCCCTCGTCTACTTCGGCCTGCGCGACGGAGAGATCCGTTGCCTGGCCGCCGGCGAGGGGTGAGGGACCGGGCGCAGCCCGGGGGCGAGCTCGCTACCAGTCATGGCCCCCTGCGGGCGAGGCCGAGCGTCTGATTGAGCCCTCCCTCGCTGCGGTCGAAGATCTCCATGCCGCTCCGCGCGGCGAAGGAATGACCGGCAAGCGGTTCCCGCCGGCGGTGCCCCCTACCAGCCTGCCTGGTCACTGGAGCAGATCCGCAACGCGTCCCTGACCTGAAAGGGAAAGGGCGAGCACGAAGCCCTGGGGGGCTTCGACATCCATTGTCCCCGGGCGCATGACCGGGCCGTCAAGGCTTCCCCTGCGGGCGGCCTACGGCCGGCCTTGACCGCCCTTTTCATCACAACTGCCCCCGACCGGGGGCTGCTTGGCGCGCACCTCAAGGGCGAACTCGGTGCTGAACCGGCGCCCTCCGGGGGCAGAGGTGCGAACTCTTCGAGTCCGCGCCTCTTGACTTGGGGCGCTCCTTCAGGAATGACTGGTGAGGTCGGTGGCCTCGGTACCATCGGGACTGATGAGGACGGTCGTGATCGGGTCGAACCCGGATGTGGAGGCGATCATCGCCCGCCGCCACGCGTTGGGGATCGACCGCTACGACGAGATCTGGGAGGGCGATTACCACATGGCGCCAGGGCCGGGGGGACCGCTCGCCGTTCTCGACCACGCCCTCGCCCTGTTCCTCGGCCCGCGGGCCAAAGCAGCCGGGCTGGTCGGCACGTCAGCGTTCAACCTGGGCCAGCCCAACGACTATCGCGTACCCGACGGCGGCTATCACCTGGAGCGGCCGACGGGCACGTGGGTGCCAACGGTGGCCGTAGTCATCGAGATCGTCTCGCCCGACGACGAGACCTACGACAAGTTCGCCTTCTATGCCAGGCGAGCCACCGAGCTGATCGTGGTGGACCCCACGAAGCGGACGGTCGAGTGTTACGTGAGCGACGGGCAGCACCTGGTCACTTCAGCGGGGTCGACCTTGCTCGCGGTTTCCGCCAAGGAGATCTCCCAGGCCTTGCCCTGGCCGTAGGCGGGCCGCTGGGAGTGAGTAAAAATGTACCGGAGAGGTTCACTTTTACTCAATGACATTGGGGGAGGGCATCAGCCGACGAGGTCGACCTGGTAGCCGGCGGTTCGTAGGGCGGTGACGACCTCGTCACGGTGGTCGGGGTCGCGGGTCTCGAGGGTGAGCACGACCTCGACGTCGGCCACGGGGAGGACCAGGCCGGCCCGGTGGTGCTCGACTGCGAGGACGTTGAGGCCGAGGCGGGCAACGGCGGCGGTGAGGGCGGCCAGGGCCCCGGGCCGGTCGTGGAGCAGCACCCGCAGCACGAGGAACCGGCCTGCCGCCGAGAGCCCCCGGTTGACGAGCTGCATCAGCAGGAACGGGTCGACGTTGCCACCCGAGAGGACGGCCACGGCCAACCCGCTGCCCCCGACCTTGCCGGCCAGCAGGGCCGCCAGGCCCACGGCACCGGCCGGTTCGACGACCGCCTTGGCCCGTTCGAGCAGGAGCACCACGGCCTGGCTGATGTCGTCCTCGGAGACGGTCACAACGTCGTCGACGTAGGCCTGCACGTGGGCCAGGGTGAGTGGCGAGGGGGACTTGATGGCGATGCCGTCGGCCATCGTCGTCACCGTGGGGACGGCCACGCACCGGCCGGCGGCCAGTGAGGCCACCAGCGACGCCGCCCCCTCGGCCTCGACCCCGACCACCCGGGCACGGCGCCCGCCGGCCAAGGCGAGGGCGGCGGCGATACCCGAGACCAACCCGCCCCCGCCCACGGGGACCAGCACCACCTCGGCGTCGGGGGCCTCCTCGACCAGTTCGAGGCCGATCGTTCCCTGGCCGGCGATGACGAGGGGGTCGTCGAAAGGCGGGACGAACACTGCTCCGGGCCGGCTGGCCACGTAGGCCCGGGCCGCCTCGATGGCGTCGTCGACCGTGTCGCCGCCCAGCTGCACCGAGGCCCCGTAGTTGGCGGTCGCCTCCACCTTGGGTAGCGCCGCCCCCCGGGGCATGAAGATCGTCGATGCCAGCCCCGCCCGCGTCGCCGCCAGGGCCACTCCCTGGGCGTGGTTGCCGGCCGACGCGGCCACCACCTCGGTGCCCGGGGCGAGGCGGGAGATGCGGTTGGTGGCGCCTCTGATCTTGAACGAGCCGGTACGCTGGGTGTGCTCGGGTTTGAGCGCCACCGGCCGTCCGAACATGCGGCTGAACGTGTCGGAGCGGTCGAGCGGGGTGGGCCGGACGGCCCCCTTCACCCGCTCCCGGGCCTCAGTCAGGTCGGCCACTGTGATCATGCCGTAACGCACGGTAGACTCTCGCCGTTGGCACGCCGCCGACAAGAGGAGCACGCGTGCGTACCTACTCGCCAAAACCTGCCGACATCCAGCGCGCCTGGCACGTCGTCGACGCCGACGGCCTGGTGCTGGGCCGCCTGTCCACCGAGGTGGCCAAGCTGCTGCGGGGCAAGCACAAGCCCATCTTCGCCCGCCACATCGACACCGGCGACCACGTCATCGTGGTGAACGCGGCCAAGGTCGTGCTCACGTCGGGCAAGGCAGAGAAGAAAGAGGCCATCCGCCACTCCGGCTACCCGGGCGGGCTCAAGCGCCGGGGCTACGTCGACATCCTGGCCAACGACCCCGAGGAGGCCATCCGCCGGGCCGTCAAGGGCATGCTGCCCAAGGGCCCCCTGGGGCGCCAGATGATCCGCAAGCTCAAGGTCTACAAGGGCGCGGAGCACCCCCACGCCGCCCAGCTCCCCCAGCCCCTCGAAATCGCCCATGCCCGGGCCCGGTCGTAGAAGGACGAACAAGACATGCCCAAGCCTCTCTGCCAGACGACCGGGCGCCGCAAGCAGGCGGTGGCCCGGGTGCGCCTCCGCCCCGGCGCCGGCAACATCACCGTCAACAAGCGGCCGATCACCGACTACTTCCCGACCGAGACCCACCGCATGATCGTGACCGAGCCGCTGCGGACCACCTCGACCAACGAGGTCTACGACGTCGACGCCACCATCGACGGCGGCGGTGTGTCGGGCCAGGCCGGGGCCCTTCGCCTGGGGATCGCCCGGGGCCTGGTCGAGCTCGACGCCGAGTTGCGCCCCCAGCTCAAAAAGGGCGGGTTCCTCACTCGCGACGCCCGCGAGAAGGAGTCGAAGAAGTACGGCCTGAAGAAGGCCCGCAAGGCTCCCCAGTACTCCAAGCGCTGACCGCGCCGGTCACGGTCCGGCCCCCAGGGTGACCCTCCGGTTCGGCACCGACGGTGTCCGGGGCGTCGCCAACGTCGACCTGACGCCCGAACTGCTCGTGGCCCTGGGCCGGGCCGCGGCCCGGGTGCTGGGCCCCGGGCCGTTCCTCGTCGGGCGGGACACGAGGTGGTCGGGGCCGCTGGTCATGGCCGCCCTGGCCTCGGGGCTCATGGCCGAGGGGTGCGACGTAGTCGACCTCGGGGTCGTGCCCACCCCGGGGGTCGCTTACGCGTCGGCCGCCGACGGGCTGCCGGCCGCGGTGGTGTCCGCCTCCCACAACCCCTTCCCCGACAACGGGGTGAAGTTCTTCGCTCCCGGTGGGCGCAAGCTGGCGTCGGCCACCGAGTCCCGCCTCGAGGACGAGCTCGACCGGTTGCTGGCCGCCGGGCCCCGCCCGGGGGCCACGGTGGGCGAGGGGCTGGGGCGGACTTCGAGCCGCACCGACCACCAGCCTTACCTCGAGTCTTTGGCCGGGGCCATAGAGGGCCGACGCCTCGACGGGCTGCACGTGGTCGTGGACTGTGCGAACGGCGCGGCCAGCGAGCTCGGTCCCGCGCTGTTCACCGGCCTGGGGGCGCAGGTCGAGGTGCTGTCGGCGTCCCCGGACGGGCGCAACATCAACGACGGGTGTGGCTCGACCTACCCGGCCGACCTCCAGGCGGCCGTCGTCGCCCGTGGCGCGCACGCCGGGCTGGCCTTCGACGGAGACGCCGACCGGGTTCTGGCCGTCGACCACACCGGAGCACTGGTCGACGGCGACCAGATCATCGCTTTGTGCGCGGTGGACATGGCCGAACGGGGCCGGCTCTCGGAGTCGACGGTCGTGGTCACGGTCATGGCCAACCTCGGGTTCCGAGAGGCCATGGCCGCCCATGGCATCGCCGTGGTCGACACCCCCGTGGGCGACCGCCACGTGCTCGAAGCCCTCGAGGAGGGCGGCTGGTCGCTGGGGGGCGAGCAGTCGGGCCACGTCATCTTCCGCGACCACGCCACCACCGGGGACGGCCTGCTCACCGGCCTGCACGTGCTCGACACCGTCAGGCGGACAGGGCGGTCCCTGGCTGACCTGGCCTCGGTCATGACCCGGCGGCCTCAGGTGCTGCGCAACGTGAGGGTCGCCTCGCGTGACCTCGACGGCGCCCACGGCCTGTGGGCTGAGGTACGGGCCGTCGAGGCGGCCATGGACGGTCGGGGCCGCGTCCTGGTCAGGGCCAGCGGCACCGAGGCCCTCCTGCGGGTCATGGTGGAGGCGCCCTCGGCCCCCGAGGCCCGGGCGGCGTGCGACCGGCTGTGCGCTGCGGCCCTGCGGGCTCTGGGCGAGGCTCCCTGACCGGCGGCCTGCTGCCCTCGGTCCCCCGGTAGCCTTGGCGTCCGTGCTTGGCATCGGGATCGACGCCGTCGACGTGGAACGGTTCCGTCAACTGTTGCAGCGCCGCCCGTCGGCCGCCGCCCGCCTGTTCACCGACGGCGAACTGGCCTACGGCCAGCGCTGGCGAGACCCCGCTCCCCGCCTGGCGGCTCGGTTCGCGGCCAAGGAAGCCGTCATGAAGGCCCTGGGGGTGGGACTGGGGGCCTTCGGGTTCCACGACGTGGAGGTGGTCTCGGCCCCCTCGGGGGCGCCTGGCCTGGTGCTGCGGGGAGCCGCCCTGGCCCTGGCCGGCCAGGCCGGAGTCGAGCGCTGGCACCTGTCGCTGACCCACACCGACTCGGTCGCCCAGGCCGTGGCCGTCGCCACCTGAGGTGGTCCCGATCGTCACGCCCGCGGAGATGCAGGCCATCGACGAGGCCGCCCCCGAGCCCGTGGGGGTGCTCGTCGAGCGGGCCGGGGCAGCCGTGGCCCGGGCCGCCATGGAGATGCTGGGCGGTGGGTATGGACGCCGGGTGGTCGTGGTCGCGGGCAAGGGCAACAACGGGGCCGACGGGCGAGCGGCCGCCGCCCGGCTGGCCCGCCGGGGGGCGAGGGTGGCGATCTACGAGGCCGCCGTTGCGCCGGCGGACGTGCGGGCCGACCTGGTCGTCGACGCCGCCTACGGGACGGGGTTCCGGGGGGACTACGTAGCGCCTGACGCCGGCGGGTCCCCCGTGCTGGCCGTGGACATCCCCTCGGGCGTGGACGGTCTGACGGGCACGGCGTGCGAGGGCGCGGTGCGGGCCGCCCACACCGTCACCTTCGCCGCCCTCAAGCCGGGCCTGCTCATCGGCGCCGGGCCCGACCTGGCCGGGACGGTAGAGGTGGCTCCCATAGGGCTCGACGTGTCCTCGGCCTCGGCCTGGCTGGTGGGGCCGGACGAGCTGGGCTGGCTGGCCGACCGGCCGCGCCACACCCACAAGTGGGCCACGGCCCTGTGGGTGCTGGCCGGGTCGCCGGGCATGGCCGGGGCCGCCCACCTGTGCGCCCGGGCGGCGCTGAGGGCCGGGGCGGGCACGGTGAGGCTGGGCATACCGGGGGAACCGCCCGCGCCCCGCTACCTCGAAGTGGTGGGCCGGACCGTGCCCGCCACCGGGTGGGCCGGTGCCGTACTCGACGACCTGGGCCGCGCCAAAGCGCTCGTCGTCGGCCCGGGCTTGAGCCGGACCGACGACGCCGGCCGGTCGGCCCGAGAGCTGGTCGCCCAAGCCCCCGTGCCCGTCGTGGTCGACGCCGACGGCCTCTACGCCCTGGGGGACGTGGCTTCCACCCGATCGGTGGTGTCTGGTCGCAGCCACGGGACCGTACTCACGCCCCACGAGGGCGAGTTCCGGAGGATGACGGGTTCGGCCCCCGGCCCCGACCGGCTGGGGGCGGTGGCCGACCTGGCCCGCCGCACCGGTGCGACCGTGCTCCTGAAAGGCTCGACCACGATTGTCGCCGCCCCCGACGGCCGGTCGTTGTGGGCCAACGCCGGGGACGCCCGGCTGGCCACGGCCGGGACGGGCGACGTGCTGGCCGGGGTCATCGGCGCCTTTCTGGCCCAGGGTCTCCAGCCCCTGGAGGCCGCCGGCCTGGCCGCCTGGGCCCACGGGGCGGCCGCCCGCCTCGGCCCGGCCCGGGGCCTGGTGGCCGGCGACCTGCTCGATCTGCTCCCATCGGTGTTGTCCGCCGACCGGGGCGGGGACGAAGGGGTTACGGCCCCGACCTGGCCGGCCACTCCCCATGCCGCCGTCCGGGGTGCAGCCGCCGTCCGGGGTGCGGTCTCCGAGCGGCCCGCCCCGGCAACGACCCCGGGCCATCCCGGCCGAGGTACCCGGTGACGTCCGTACGGCCGGTTTGGGCCGAGGTCGACCTCGGGGCGGTCCGTCACAACACCGCCCGGTTGGCGGCCCAGGCACGACCGGCGGTCCTGTGTGCGGTGGTAAAGGCCCATGCCTACGGCCACGGACCGGTGCCGGTGTCCAAGGCGGTCTTGGAGGCGGGCGCCACATGGCTGGCCGTAGCCCTGGTCGAAGAAGGGGCCGTGCTCCGCGACGCCGGCATCGAGGCCCCGGTCCTGCTCCTCTCCGAGCCTCCGCCCGAGGCCATGGACGAGGTCGTCGCCCTGGGCCTGACGCCCACCGTCTACACGGCTGAGGGCCTGGAGGCGCTGGCTGCGGCCGCCGCCCGGTGGCGCCCCGCCTCGGCCCCCGGCAAGGAACGCCGGCCGCTCGCCGTCCACGTGAAGGTGGACACCGGCATGCACCGGGTGGGCGCGGCCCCGGCCGACGCCGTCAAGCTGGGACTGGCCGTGCGGGACCGGCCCGAGCTCGACCTGGAGGGCCTGTGGACCCACCTGGCCACGGCCGACGCCCCCGACAACCCGTTCACCTCCGAGCAGCTCGGGCGGTTCGCGGCCACCCTGGACGAGCTCTCGGAGGTCGCCGGGCGCCCTCGCCTCGTGCACGCCTGCAACTCGGCGGCCATGCTCACCCGGCCCGAGGGCCACCACGACATGGTCCGCTGCGGGATCACCATCTACGGGCAGGCCCCGAGCCCGGTGCTGGCCCCCGCCCTCGGCCTGCGGCCCGTGCTGAGCCTGCGGGCGCGCGTGTCCCAGGTGAAGGAGGTGGCCCCCAACGAGGGCATCTCCTACGGGCTGCGGTACCGGCCGGCCCACACCGCGACCGTGGCCACCGTGCCGATCGGTTACGCCGACGGCGTGCCCTGGCGGCTGGGGGTAACCGGGGGCGAGGTGCTCATCGGGGGCCGCCGCCGACCGATCGCGGGGGCGGTGACCATGGACCAGGTGCTGGTCGACTGCGGCGACGACCGCGGGGTGCGGCCGGGCGACGACGTGGTCCTGCTCGGCGCACAGGGCGGGGAGAGCATCGGCCCGTGGGAGTGGGCCGAGAGGGTGGGGACCATCGCCTACGACGTGCTCTGCGGTATCGGTCCCCGGGTGCCCCGGACGTACCTGGGATAGCCCCTCGTCCCGTCCGGTGCCCGCCCGGACCGGGCTTTCCAGCCACCCAAGTAGGGTCAGGTCTCGTGCCGGGACCAGGAGTGAGGACAAGAGTGGTGGCGCTGGCGGCCGTGGGCTGGCTGGCGGTGGGGGTGGCGTGCGGCGGGAGCGACGACGTTGACGACCCGCTGGGCCCGGTGAACGGCGGCGCACCGACGACGGCCCCGGCCCCCACCTTCCTGCCGACCCGGCCCACCTCACCTCCGGCCGACAACGTCCGCCTCACCTACCCCGAGGGCTGGGGGCCGGGAGCGGAGGTCGTGTCCACCCCGTTCTCCTCCGGAGCGGTGTGCAATGCGGCGGTGACGAGCGGGGGAGAGGCTGCCGACCAGGCTTTCGTACAAGTCTGCTGGCGCGACCCTGACCACCTGGACCTGGCCGAGTTCATGGCCACCACGTTCGGCCCGGCGGCCGCCGACTACACCGAGACCACCCTGACGGGCCGGCCGGCGTACTCGTCCCGCGAGGGCGCGAGGACCACCTTTTTCGTCGACACGGCTGTCCGCCGCTACCAGGTCGTCACGTCGGCACCCAACCCGGCTCGCCAAGCCGAGGTCGACCGGGTGCTGGCTGCCCTCGACCTGCCCGAGTCGTAGGGGGGCCTGCCCGGGAGACCGCTTACGCGCCCGGGACGGGCGGTGTGGCGAGACAGCCCATCTCCCGTCCCAGGTAGCGGATGCCCTGGAGGTCGGGCTGCTGGAACTCCGACGGGCGGCCCGTCTGCTCGGCCGACTCGGGGTACATGATGGCCCCCTTGTCGCGCGTGTGGCCCAGGCCGATCACGTGGGCCAGCTCGTGGAGGATGATCCTTCCCCAGGTGACGCCCTTGGGCCCGATGGCACCCACGCCGCTGCCGATCTCGGGGCCGAAGCCGCCGTCGAGGGGGGTGCGGGCCTCGCGGTCGGTGACGGCGTCGACGTTCAGGCTGAGCTGGCCCGACACCAGCACGTCGCCCACCCGGTGCCCGATGCCCCGTCCCACGGCCTGGATGGTCGGGTCGTTGCCCTGGCTGGGGAACCGCGTCCACGACACGAGGATCGGTGCCCAGCGCTCGCCGTAGCGCTCGGGCAGGTAGTGGTTGCTGCGGGCCCGGGCCACCTCGTCGGTCTCGCCGTCGTCGACGAAGGTGATCCCCGTGGCCCGGGACAGCTTGGCGAACGCCTCCCGCACGTCGGCCGCCCCCGTGGGCGGGGCCAGGGCCGAGTTCTGCACGTAGTGGACGGGCTCGCACGGGTTGAAGCGCACCGGCGTGCAGCCGTCCTCCATGACGTGCAGGAACGAGTAGGCGTTGGGCAGCCGGGGGATGTCCTCGGGGCGCATCCCGCTCACCCCGTAGTTGTCGCGGCGGCCCTCGGCCGGGCAGGCGTCGTTGGCCGCCACGTTCTCCACCTCGGGGGCCTGGGCCGAGCCCGACGGTGAACCGCCGTTGAACACGGTGAGGCCGAGCACCAGGGCGAGCACGAGCACGGCCACCACCACGCCCGAGGCCACCACCTTCCGGGTGGCCACCGCCACCTGCTGGACCAGCCGGCCGCCGACCTCGACGGGCTTGCCCCCCTCGGCAGTGGCCACGACCTTGAACTCGAACGTCCGGGTGTCGCCCGTGAACGGCTGGGACTTAGGGGTCACCTCGACGGTGGCCGAGGCCGACCCTTCGGGGGAGGGCACCACCACGGGCGGGTCGACCCGCACGTCGATCCCCTCGCCGGGGTAGGCGGCCAGCGTCACGTTGACGGGAGCATTGCCCCGGTTGGACACGGTCACCGTGTGGCGGCCCGGGCCCCGGCCGCTGACCTCGACGGGGTCGATGGTGGCCGACAGGATGCTGAACGGGGCGACATCGACGACCCCCTCGGCCAAGACGATGCCCAGGCCCTCGGCCCGGACGTCGAAAGGGAGCGGACCGGCGGCCGGCACCGACGTGCGGGGCACGCGGAAGCCGACCCGGACGGTCTCACTCCCCCCGGCCGCGATCGTGACCGTCTCGGGGACGATGTAGGAGAAGGGCCGCCCGGGCCCGCCCACCTTCAGGACCACCGGTTGCCCAGCGGTGCCCTCGCCGGCGCCGTCATCGGTGACGCGTAGTTCGAACACCACCGTCTCGCCCGGTACGACTGTCAGGGCCGACGCGCTCAAGGATCCGTTCAGGCCCACCGGCGCCAGGGTAGCCACCGTCAGGCCCCTGCGGGGGGCCGCGCTCGGAGCCGGAACTAGCATCAGGGCATGCCGGTGCTGGCTGAGGTCGAACGGGAGGCATTGGCCTGCACCCGCTGCCCGCTGCACAAGGGCCGGACCACGGTGGTGTTCGGCGTGGGCAACCCGACCGCCGACCTCATGTTCGTGGGTGAAGGCCCCGGTGAACAGGAGGACCGCGAGGGTGAACCCTTCGTGGGCCGATCGGGCCGTTTCCTCGACCGGCTGGTATCCGAGGAGATGGGGATGACCCGGGCCGACTTCTACATCGCCAACGTCGTGAAGTGCCGGCCGCCCAACAACCGTGACCCGTTGCCCGCCGAGATCGAGGCGTGCCGGCCCTTCCTCTCGGCCCAGGTCGAGCTCGTGGCCCCGACGGTCATCGTCACCCTCGGCAACTTCGCAACCAAGCTGCTGCTGGGCACGACCGACGGGATCACCCGGCTCCGGGGCCGTTCCTACCTGGCCGCCGGCCGCACGCTGGTGCCCACCTTCCACCCGGCGGCCGTGCTTCGGGGCGGCGGGGAGCCCGAGGCCCAGATGCGGGCCGACCTGGTCCGGGCCAAGAAGTTGCTCATCGCACCCCGGCCCGTCGCTGGGCCCGGTCCCGGGGGCACGGCAGGCCGGGAGGCGACCGTGGTCACGGCCCCTAGGCTCCTGGGATGATCCGGGCGCGCACCAAGTCGGTCGACGACACCCGGGCGCTGGCCGCCGACCTGGCCGCGCTGGCCCGCGCCGGAGACCTGATCGTGCTCGAGGGCGGGTTGGGCACAGGTAAGACGGCCTTCGCCCAGGGCTTCGCCCGGGGCCTTGGGGTGGAGGGCCCGGTGACCAGCCCCACCTTCGTGCTCGTACGTTCCTACGAAGGGCGCCTGCCCATGGTCCATCTCGACGTCTACCGGCTCGACCGCATGCAGGAGCTGGTCGACCTGGGCATCTCCGAGCTGCTCGACGAGGACGCCGTCACCCTCGTCGAGTGGGGCGACGTGGTGACCCCGGCCCTACCCCCCGACTTCCTGCGGGTGCGGATCGGCCCGGGCGAGGGCGACGACGAGCGTGAGCTCTCCTTGGCGGCCGTGGGCCCGACATGGCCGCCCCGGTTGCGGGCCATCAGGGAGGCGCTGTCGCGGTGGGCACCGGAAGGTTGACGGCCCGCCCGTGTTGATCCTGGGTATCGAGACGGCCTCCGTGCAGGTCGGTTGTGCCATCGGCGGGCACGAAGGGGTGCTGGCCTCCTTCCACGCCGCCCGCCGGCGCCGCCACGTCGAGGCCCTGGTGCCCTCCATCGAGTTCGTCTGCCAGCAGGCGGGCGTGGAGCTGTCCGAGCTGGGCGCCATCGCCGTCGACATCGGCCCCGGCCTGTTCAGCGGTCTCCGTGTGGGGGTGACCACGGCTAAGACGCTGGCCCAGGCCCTGCGCCTTCCCATGGTGGGGGTGTCGAGCCTCGACCTGCTGGCTTTCGCGGCCCGCTACAGCAACCGCCTCATCGTCCCGGCTATCGACGCCCGCCGGGGCGAGCTGTTCTACGGGTTCTACCGCCAGGTCCCCGGTGGGGTGCAGTGCCTGACCGGCAATCAGGTGGGCAAGCCCTCCGACCTCGTCTCCGAACTGCTGGCCCGGGGGGAGGACGCCCTGCTCGTGGGCGACGGTGCCCTGCGGTACCAGGAGGACTTCGACGCCGTGGCCCCAGGGGAGGTGGCGGGACCGCCCAACGTCCACCCCTCGGCCTCGGCCCTGGTGGCACTGGCCCATGCTCGGGCCCTGCGCGAGGAGTTCGTATCGCCCTCGCGCCTCGAGCCCCTCTACCTGCGCCGCACCGACGCCGAGATCAACTGGGAGGCGACCGCCGGCTGGGGCCGCGAGCCCCGGCGGGTGCCGGCCCCCCTCGGCGAGGACACCGGCGACGACACCGGCGAGGACACCGGCGACGACACCGGCGAGGACACCGGCGACGACGGGCCCGTGGCGGAGGCGGGCTGATGGTCAGGGCACGCGACGACCGCCGGCCGGCGCCCGTGCCCCCCGACCTCGTCGTCCACGTGGTGCCCATGCGCCGCCGCCACCTGCGGTCGGTGACCCGGATCGAGTCCGAGACCCACAACCGCCCGTGGTCGGTGAGCCTGTTCATGAGCGAACTGGCCCTGCGCAGCAGCCGGGCCTACTTCGTGGCCCGGGTCGACGGCCTGGTGGTCGGTTATGTCGGGCTGATGGTCAGCGCCGACGAGGGCCACATCACGACCCTGGCCGTCGACGTCAACTGGCACCGGCGCAAGATCGGCACCCGGCTCATGCTGGTGGCCGCCCGGGAGGCGGTGAGGCGGGAGGTGAAGGCGCTCACCTTGGAGGTCCGCATGAGCAACAAGGGCGCCCAGGAGCTCTACCGGGCCTTCGGGTTCCGTCCCGCGGGCGTGCGCAAGAACTACTACGTGGAGAGCAGCGAGGACGCCTTGATCATGTGGGCAGAAGACGTGGACCAGCCGGCCTTCGCCGAACGGCTCGACGCCGTGGAAGCGACCGTGCCGGGCCGGACCCTCTACGACGACGGGGGGCCGTCCCGTGGCTGAGGCCCACCGGGCGCACGACCAGTTCCTGGTCCTCGGCATCGAGACGTCGTGTGACGAGACGGCGGCCGCCATCGTGGCCAACGGCACGTCGGTGGTGTCCTCGGTCGTCTCCAGCCAGATCGACCTGCACGCCCGGTTCGGGGGAGTAGTGCCCGAGCTGGCCAGCCGCGCCCACGTCCAACTGCTGACCCCGGTGGTGGCCGAGGTGCTGGTCGAGTCCGGCCTCGGTGGGGACGGCATCGACGCGGTGGCGGCCACCGTGGGGCCCGGCCTGGTGGGCTCCCTGCTCGTCGGGATCAGCGCGGCCAAGGCTCTGGCCCTGGTGTGGGGTGTCCCGTTCATCGGGGTCGACCACATGGAGGGCCACCTCTACGCCTCCTTCCTGGAAGAGCCCGACCTGGAGCTGCCGGCCGTGGTGATGCTGGTGTCGGGGGGCCACACCTTGCTGGTCCTCATGGAGGGCCACGGCCGCTACCGGCTGCTGGGTACGACCGTCGACGACGCCGTGGGCGAGGCCTACGACAAGGTGGCCCGCTTCCTCGGGCTCGGCTACCCGGGCGGTCCGGCCATCGACCGCATCGCCGCGGAGGGCGACGCCACGGCCGTGCGCTTCCCGCGGCCCATGCTCAACGACGGGCTCGACTTCTCCTTCAGTGGCCTCAAGACGGCGGTGGTCACCTACGTGCGGGCCAACCCCGGGGTGGCCGTGGCCGACATCGCCGCCTCCTTCCAGGCCGCGGCCGTCGACGTGCTGGTGGCCAAGGCCCTGCGGGCGGCCGACGAGACGGGCGTGAGCACCCTGTGCATCGGCGGTGGGGTGGCGGCCAACTCCCTGTTGCGGCGGCGCATCGTGGAGGAGTGCGAGATGGCCGGCCTGCGGGCGTTCGTGCCCAGCCGGTCGATGTGCACCGACAACGCGGCCATGATCGCGGCGGCCGCCTGGTGGCGCTACCAGTCCGACGGTCCCACGCCCCTCGACGTGGGAGCCTCGCCCAACCTCCGGCTCGTCTGACCGGGCTGTTCGGCTGACTAGGCCCCGGCCGGTTGCCGCCCTGCCCTGGGGCGGGTATCGTTAGCACTCGATACCGGAGAGTGCTAACGCCCTGCCGGCGGAACGAGCCGCAGGCACCCCACATGGAGGTCGACGCCGCATGAACCTCAAGCCCCTCGACGATCGTATTGTCGTCCGTCCCCGGGAGGCCGAGGAGACGACCGTCAGCGGGATCGTCATCCCCGACACCGCCAAGGAGAAGCCCCAGCAGGGCGAGGTCCTGGCCGTAGGCCCGGGCCGCCGGTCCGAGCAGTCCGGGGAGCTCATCCCCATGGACGTCAAGGTGGGCGACGTCGTCGTCTACTCGAAGTACGGCGGCACCGAGATCACCATCGACGGCGAGGACCTGCTGATCCTCAACGGGCGTGACGTCCTGGCGATCAACGGCGGCAACTAGCCCATGCCGAAGATCCTCAGGTTCGACGGGGCCGCCCGGCGGAGCCTGGAGAAGGGGGTCGACAAGCTGGCCGACACCGTCAAGGTGACCCTCGGCCCCCGGGGTCGCAACGTCGTGCTCGAGAAGAAGTTCGGCGCGCCCTCGGTCACCAACGACGGTGTGACCATCGCCCGCGAGGTGACGCCCCTCGAGAACCCCTTCGAGAACATGGGCGCCATGCTCGTGCGGGAGGTGGCCATCAAGACCAACGACGTGGCCGGCGACGGCACGACCACGGCCACGGTCCTCGCCCAGTCGATGCTGCGGGAGGGCCTGCGCAACGTGGCCGCCGGGGCCAGCCCGCTGGCCCTCAAGCACGGCATCGACCGGGCGGTGGCGGCCGTGGTGGCCGACGTGAAGAGCCAGGCCAAAGATGTCGAAGGCCGGGCTGACATCGCCCACGTGGCTGCCATCTCCGCGGGTGACGCCGCCATCGGCGAGCTGATCGCCGACGCCATCGAGAAGGTCGGCAAAGAGGGCGTGGTCACCGTCGAGGAGGAGAAGCACACGGCGGGTATGACCATCGAGTTCGTCGAGGGCCTCCAGTGGGACAAGGGCTTCCTGTCCCCGGCCTTCGTCACCGACCAGGAGCGCCAGGAGGCCGTGCTCGACGACCCCTACATCCTGCTCTACCCCAAGAAGATCAGCTCGGTCAACGACCTGCTGCCGACCCTCGAGAAGGTCATGGGGGCCGGCAAGTCCCTCCTGGTCGTCGGCGAGGACGTGGAGGGCGAGGCCCTGGCCACGCTGGTCGTCAATCGCACCCGGGGCACGTTCCAGTCGGTGGCCGTCAAGGCCCCGTGGTTCGGCGACCGTCGGCGCCAGCTCCTCGAAGACGTGGCCATTCTCACCGGTGGCAAGGTCATCGCCGAGGACCTGGGCCTCAAGCTGGAGACGGTCACCCTCGACATGCTGGGCCGGGCCCGGCAGGTGCGGGTCACAAAGGACGAGACCACGATCATCGAGGGGCACGGTGACAAGGAGGAGGTCCGCAAGCGGATGAACCTCATTCGCCGGATCATCGACGACGCCACCAGCGAGTGGGAGAAGGAGAAGTCGACCGAGCGCCTGGCCAAGATGGCCGGCGGGGTGGCTGTCATCCGCGTGGGTTCGGCCACCGAAGTCGAGCTCAAGGAGAAGAAGGCCCGTATCGAAGACGCCGTGGCCGCCACCCGGGCCGCCATCGACGAAGGGATCGTGGCCGGTGGTGGCACCGCCCTTGTCAGGGCCAGGGGTGCGGTCGACGCCCTCGAGGCCGAAGGCGACGAGGCCGTCGGCATCTCGATCGTGCGCCGGGCGCTCGAAGAGCCCTTGCGCTGGATCGCCCTCAACGCCGGCCTTCCCGGCCCGGTGCTGGTGGCCGAGGTCGAGGAGAAGAGCGGTCCGGTGGGCCTCAACGCCGCCACCGGCGAGCTCGAGGACCTGGTCAAGGCGGGGATCATCGACCCCGCCAAGGTCGTCCGCTCGGCCCTCGAGAACGCCGCTTCGGTGGTCGGCATACTGCTCACGACCCGGGCTTTGATCACCGACAAGCCCGAGGTCTACAAGCCCGAGAACATCCCGGCCCGCGGCCCGTCGTCCCTCGAGGGGTCGATGTCGGCCATGGGCGGCGGCATGGGTGGCATGGGTGGCATGGGTGGCATGGGTGGTATGGGAGGTATGGGCGGCCTCGGGATGTGACCGAAGGCGGCCCTCTCTCGGGGGCCGCCTTCAGGAGTCTGGCGTCTTTCGCCTCGGCGCGGCGCGCCGAGGCGGCACCAGCCTCCTAGGCCAGTTGCTGGTCGCCTTTCCATACCGAGATGGCCCCGGTGGGGCACATCTCGGCCGCCTCGATCACCGTGGCCAAGGCCTCACCGGCTGGGTCGACCACCGTGGAGACCCGCTGGTCGTCGAGGGCGAACACCCCAGGAGCAGTGTTGACGCACGCTTTGGACGCGATGCAGCGTGCCCGGCTCACCCTGATCTCGACCTCGACCTCGACCTCGGCCACGGCCCGAGGCTAACCGTCCCCCGGTAGGCTGGTCGGCGTGGCGATCCCGGTTCCACGGTGGAAGTTCACCGTCGGCGACTACGAGCGGATGGGCGAGGCCGGCATCCTTGGCCCCGACGACCGGGTCGAGCTCGTCGACGGGGAGGTCGTGGAGATGGCGCCCATCGGTTCTCGCCATGCCGCCTGTGTGAACCGGGTCAATCGGCTACTAAGCGATCGCACCGGGAACCTCGCCGTGGTGAGCGTGCAGAACCCGATAAGGCTAGGCGACCTGTCCCAGCCTCAGCCCGACCTCGCTCTGCTGGTACCGCGGGCGGACTACTACGCCAGCCACCACCCGGAGGTGGCCGACGTGCTGCTCGTCGTCGAGGTCTCCTGGTCGACCGGCGCCTACGACCGTCTTGTCAAGATGCCCCTCTACGCCCGCCACGGTGTTCGCCAGTCGTGGCTCGTCGACCTCGACGGCGGGTCCGTGGAGCTCTACCGTCCCGGGCAGGTCCCCGAGATCGTGACCGGGGCCGGGCCCGTGCCCGTGGACGCCCTGCCCGACCTCGTCCTCACCGCCGAGGACATCCTGGCATGAGCCCTGGTCCTTGCCCGGCCCGGGGCCCCGAGCGGGCCGGGCCCGGTTAGCCTCAGGTCACCATGTGCGGCATCGTCGCCGTCCTTCGCCGTCCCAGCCGCCGCCCACCGCCGAGCGGCCGCGAGCTGACGGCGTTGTTGGACGAAGCAGTCGCCTGCGCGGGCCGGCCGGGCGGGCTGGCCGAGGCCGCCCGCCAGGTGGCGACCGCCGACCGGCTGCTGCGGGGCGTGCCTGGGGTCAAGGCCCTCCTCGGGGCTCCCGACTTAGTGGACGCCGTGACCCAGCGGTTGTCGTCCTTGGAGGCGGTCGTGGTTGCCACCGAGGACCGCCTCGACTCCGGGGTGGACACCCTGGCGGCCGCCGAGACCGAGCATGTCAACGCCACCCTGGTCGAGCTCAAGGACGCCCTGTGGGCGGTGCGCCATGACCGGCTGCGGGCCGCGGCGGCGGTGGCCGACCTGGCCGGCGCGGGTGCCGGGGACGCAGCCATCGAGGCGTACACGTCCGTCCAGGTCGCTCTGTCGGCCATCGACCGGCTGGAGGTCCGGGGCCGCGACTCGGCCGGCCTCCACGTCCTGGTCGAGGGGCACGGCCTCGACCTCGACGACCCCGAGGTCCGGGCCCTGGTCGACGGTCGGTTGGGCGACGCCCTGTTCACGTCACTGGCCGTGCGTGCCCCCGGGCCCCATCTGGCCTTCGTCTACAAGGCGGCCGCCGAGATCGGCGAGTTGGGGGACAACACCCGGCGACTGAGGGAGGCCGTGCGTTCGGACGCGCTGCTGCGCCTGGCCCTGTCCGCCCCCACGGCCCGGGCCACTGTGCTGGGCCACACCCGGTGGGCCAGCGTGGGGATCATCTCGGAGGCCAACGCCCACCCCCTCAACCACGAGGAGGAGGGGCGGGCCACTGGGCCCTACGTCGTCGGGGCCCTCAACGGCGACGTCGACAACTACCCGGCCCTGAAGCTGGCCGAAGGCGTGGCCGTGCCCGTCGAGGTGACCACCGACGCCAAGGTGATCCCCGTGATGCTGTCCCGCCGGCTGGCGGGCGGGCTCGCCCTCGACGACGCCTTCCTGGGCACGGCCCGCGCCCTGGACGGCTCGGTGGCGGTGGCCGCCGCCAGTGGCGACGAGCCTCGCCGCCTCCTGCTCGCCCTGCGGGGCAGCGGCCAGGCCCTGTATGTGGGCTTGGCCGAGGACGAGTTCGTGGTGGCCAGCGAACCCTACGGGCTGGTGGAGGAGACGTCGACCTACGTGCGCATGGACGGCGAGTCAGGGCCGGTCCCCGGCCAGGTCGTGGTTCTCGACGCCGACCAGGCGGGGGAGCTCTCGGGCGTCACCCGCCGGTCCTACGACGGGACCGCGATCGCGCTGGGCGGCGCAGACCTGCGCACCGCCGAGATCACCACCCGCGATGTCGACCGCGGCGGTTTCCCCCACTTCCTGCTCAAGGAGATCTCCCAGGCCCCCCTCTCGGTGCAGAAGACCCTCCGGGGCCGCCTGGTGCGCCAGGGCGGGCGGTGGACGGTTTCCCTCGGGGACGAGGCCCTGCCCCCTGCCCTCCGTGCCCGGTTGCGGTCGGGTGCCATCACCCGGGTGGTGGCCATGGGCCAGGGGACGGCGGCCGTGGCGGCCCAGAGCCTCACGGCCGTGCTCGCCCCCCTGGTGGCCCGTACGGGCGTGGCCGTCGAGGCCACGCTGGCCACCGAGCTGTCGGGCTTCGGGCTGGCCGACGACATGTCGGGGACGCTGGTGGTGGCTGTCAGCCAGTCGGGCACCACCACCGACACCAACCGCACGGTCGACATGGTCAGGGCCCGGGGGGCGGCCGTGATCGGGATCGTCAACCGGCGAAACAGCGACCTGGTGGAGAAGGTCGACGGGGTGCTTTACACGTCCGACGGGCGGGACGTGGAGATGGCCGTCCCCTCGACCAAGGCGTTCTACTCCCAGGTGGCCGCGGGCGCCCTGCTGGCCGTCGCCCTGGCCGACGAGCTGGGGGCCAACGGCCGGGTCCCGCCGTCGCTCCTGGAGGGCCTGGCCGGGTTGCCGGCGGCCATGGCCGAGGTGCTGGCCCGCCGGCCGGCGATCGCGGCCGCCGCCCAGCGCCATGCCCCGTCCCGTCGCTACTGGGCGGTGGTGGGCAACGGGCCCAACCGCATCGCCGCCCAGGAGCTGCGGATCAAGCTGTCCGAGCTCTGCTACAAGTCGATCGCCTGCGACCAGACCGAGGACAAAAAGCACATCGACCTGTCCTCGGAGCCCCTCATCGTGGTGTGCGCCACCGGCATGTCGGGCACCAACGCCGACGACGTGGCCAAGGAGGTGGCCATCTACCGGGCCCACAAGGCGGCCCCGGTGGTGATCGCCGACGACGGTCAGAGCCGGTTCGACGCCACCCTCGATGTGCTTTCGGTGCCCGCCGTGGAGCCCGCCCTGTCGTTCGTGGTGGCCGCCATGGCCGGCCACCTGTTCGGCTACGAGGCGGCGCTGGCGATCGACGCCCAGGCCCGCCCGTTGCGTGAGGTGAGGGCCGCGGTCGAGTCCGTCCTCGGCCGCCCCGACGGGCTCGACCTGCTCGACCGCCTGGGCCCCATGGCCGGGCCTCCGGCGGCCACGTTCCTCCGCGATCTGCGCTCTGGGGCCTACAACGGCCACCTGGAGGCGAGCACAGCCGTGCGGGTGGCCACCATGGTGGGCTACGCCACGTCCGAGCGGGGCCTGGAGGACTACGAGGCGGGGACGGGGCGGGTGGCCACCCCGACGGCCTTCCTGGCCGACCTGACCGATGCGCTCACTCTGGCCATCGGCGAGCTGACCCGGCCGGTGGACGCCATCAAGCACCAGGCCAAGACCGTGACGGTGGGTATCTCCCGCTCCGAGGAAGCCCTCTACGCCAATCCCCTGGTGCAGGCCGTGCTGGCCGCGGGCGCACCACGCGACCGTCTGGGTTACCGCTCGCTGCGTTCGCTGATCGGGCTCGACGGGGCCGTGGCCGAGGTCCTGGGCCACACGCGCTACCTGGTCGAGGGGGTCGACGACGAGGCCACCGTCTCGGTGGTCGACCGGGGTGGGATCGCCCGCGACATCCCGACCCGCACCGACAGCGACCCCCGCCTGCGGGGTTCCAAGCGGCGGGCCGCCACCCTGCGGGACGTGATAGTGGCCCGGGGTGGAGCCGACCAGCGCACGGTCGTGATCGTGCCCGAGATCAAGGGCGACGTGACGGGCATCACCCTGGTACACGCCCGCTTCCACGAACGCTTGGCGGCCGACGCGGCCGAGGCGGTCCTACGGGGCTACCTCGACCGCTACGACGCGCTGGTCGACGCGGTGACCGAGCGGGAGCCCTCGTTCGACGTCGCCGTGCTCGGCCAGGTCCCCATCGTCGACCTGCTCACCGAGCCCGTGCACGTTCTGGCCGAGAAGTGGCGGCGGCAGGGCTAACCTGCACCGATCATGGACCGTCCACCCCCCGATCCCCACAAGCTCCTCGCGGCCTGGATGGAGTGGGAGCGCGGTGAGACCCCACCCGGGCGGGTCATGGGCAACCTCAAGACGGCCGGCATGCGCGAACTGCTCGAGAGCCTGGCGGCCGCCGCCCCGGCGACGCCCGGGCCCTGACCCCCTGAGCCGCCAGGCCATCCCCCGCCCGCCGGGCGCGCTGCCGGGCGCGGCCATGGCGTGGGCCGGCGTCCCCGTTGACGAGCTGTGCCTCGACATGGCCGCTGTTAGGCGCGTGTTCGAGGGCCGTCACCGTGCCGGCCAGGCACCGCCTCCCGCCTTCGCGGCTGCCCTGGTGGCGGTTCACTCTCGCGCTGGCCGGCCCCACGTCGTGCTCATCCGCCGGGCCGCGGGCCTGGCCCACAACCCTGGGGAGATGGCCTTCCCCGGAGGCCGGGTCGAACCCGGAGAAGGGGTTGTCGAGACCGCCCTGCGCGAGGCCGACGAGGAGCTGGCCCTGCCCCCGGCCGCGGTGGAGGTGCTGGGCTGGCTCGACCCGGTCGTCGCTCGCTCGACGGGTGCCACGGTGACACCGGTGGTGGGGTTGGTGGCGGCCAGGCCCATGCTTGTGCCCGCGCCAGCCGAGGTGGAGGAAGTGTTCGATGTGGCCCTGGCCGACCTGCTGGTCGCCGCCCGCCAGGAGGTGTGGGACGGTCGGCCCATGTACTTCTTCGACCTCGGCGAGGACACCGTGTGGGGGATGACGGCCCGGGTGCTCCACCAGCTCCTGTCAGAGGTGGTGGCCGCTCATGGGTTCTTGCGAGCCCGGCTGGGGGCTACCCGGGACGGTTCCCCGGGCATCTTGGGGTAGACGGGGGGCCACGGGGCGTCGACCAGGCCGTTGGCCCGGTCGCGTTCGTGCAGTGCGAGGACAGGCTCCAGTGACTGGGCGGGGGCGTCCATGCCCGCCCACGGGTCCCCGCCGGCGGCCACCCGGGCGGGCACGTTGGCCACCGTCAGCGCGTCGGGGTCGATGGTGGCCAACTCGTCCCACGGGAACGGGGTCGACACCTGGGCCCCGGGGCGGGCACGCACCGACCAGGCCCCGAAGATCGTCTTGTGGGGCGCGTTCTGGTTGAAGTCGACGAACACCCGCCGGCCCCGCTCCTCTTTCCACCAGGCGGCGGTGATGAGGTCGGGCCGGCGGCGTTCCAACTCGCGGGCCACGGCCACGGCCCCGGCCCGCACCTCGTAGGACGTCCACCGGGGCTGGAGGCGGACATAGACGTGGATGCCCCGGTTGCCGGTGGTCTTGGGACGGCCGTCGACGCCCAGCTCGCCCAACAGGGCCCGCACCTCGGCGGCCGCCTCCTGGACCATGGCGAAGGTCACCCCCGGAGTGGGATCGAGGTCGATGCGTAGCTCGTCGGCGTGGTCGGGGTCGTCGGCCTGCGACGGCCACACATGGAAACCCAGGCACGCCAGGTTCACGGCCCACAACACGTGGGCCAGGTCGGCGGCCACCAGGGCGTCCGAGGTCGTGCCATTGGGGGTGCTCACGACGGCCGTCTGCACCCAGTCGGGCCGCTTCTCGGGCACCCGCTTCTGGAAGAACGACGGGCCGTCGGCCCCGTTGGGGAACCGCTGCATGAGCACCGGCCGGCCCCCGACGGCGGCCATTAGCGGGCCTTCCACCGCCTGGTAGTAGTGGACCAGGTCGAGCTTGGTCTCGCCTCGCTCGGAGAAGAACACCTTGTCGGGATGGCTGATCGTGAGCGTGCGCCCGGCGGCCTCCACGTCCATGGCGCCACCGTAGCGGCGGGCCCCGGTGCGACGACGACCGGCGAGGCCAGCGGCGGGTACCCTCGGCCCATGCGGGTCTGGCCCGGGCCCGCGCCGAACCCACCGGGCACGCCGGGCCGGCCGACCCAGCCGACCCGGCCGAACCGGCCGAACCGGCCGAGCCCGCCGTGCCGGCCGAGCGCACCGAAAGCGGGTGTGCTCCTCGGGTTGGTGGCCGCCACCATCTTGTGGTCGTCGGCCTCGCCGGCGGCCTCCGCTCCGGCCGCGGCGGCGGTCGACGACCTGGCCCTGTACGCCCACCTCGACCTCGCCCCGCTGGCCCCCAACGGGGAGGTGGCGGCCGTGGGCACGCTTGCCGTGGTGGGCGTGGGCTGCCCGGCTCCGGCCGTCGTCGTGGTCGACGTGGCGGACCGCCGCCGGCCCCGCCCGGTGGCCACCATCGACCTGCCGGCCCCACCCCTGTCGTTGGCGACCGCGCGTCTGGCTTCACCGACGTTCTCGGGCACCGTGGCCGCAGTGGCCGTGGGCGGGCAGGGCTGTGGGGGCGAGGATGTGACGGCGCCGGCAGTGCGCCTCTACGACCTGAGCCACCCGGATGGCCCCGTGTTGCTGTCGGTCTTCGGGGAAGGGGCGGCCGCCGCCTCGGTATCGGTGCGGCGCGACGGCCGGGCGGTGGCCGTGGTGGCTTCTCCGGGCGCGGTGCAGTCCTTCGACATCACCGCACCGGCCGATCCCCTCGCCCAGGGGGAGTGGGTGGTCCGGGCGGCGGGGGCCTCCCCGGTGGTGTGCGATGGGCTGGCGGGGGCCGGGGCCGTGCACACCTTCGACCGAGGCGAACAGGCCCTGGTGACGGTGGACGGGGGACCGGTGTGGCCGCTCGACATCTCGGGCCCGTCACCCGTAGAAGCCGAGGCCCCCCTCGGCCCCGCCCGGCACCTGACGGCCGCCCTCGTAGCCGACCACACCGTGGTCCTTCTTGCCGCCCCGGGTTGCCGCGATCTTCCCGCCCTGGTGGCCGTCGAACTGCACCCCGGCCGGGCCCCCGGCCCCGTGCACGACCTGGCCGCCGCCGGGGCCGCCTTCGATGTCACCGGGCCCGGCGCCAGCGCCGGGCCGGCCGTCGATGTCGCCGGGGCCGGCGGATGGCCAGGCAGGGTGGTGGCCAGCGGGGAGATGGCGTTCGCGGCCGCCGGGCCCGCCGGCCTGGTGGTTGTCGACCTCGCTCGGCGACCGATGGCTGTGGTGGCCCGGTTCGTCCCGCCCGGCCCGGTCCCGGACACCACGGCGGACGTGGGCGGAGTGACCGGGGTGGCCGTTCTGGCCGACTGGCTGGTGGCCGTCGGCCCGCGAGGGCTGTACGTGACCGAGAGGCCCGACGAGGGGGTCAGGGGGTCCTCGTGGGAGGACACCAAGATGGCCTTGGCCGCCTTCGCCATGGCGGCCGCCATCGGGCTCATGGCCGTGCCCCGGATCTTTCTGGCCAAGGCCGAACTGGGCCGGCCGGCCACCCCCGCCACCGCCCATGCCCGTCCGCGGCCCAGGCCCAACCGCCGTTGAGCGGGGGGTACAGGCGGTCGCCGACAAGGGACCGGCCCACCGGTACTGTGGGCGTCTGTGCGAGCCGGTCGGGAAAGGGGAGCCCCCCGGGACCGGTCGAGCCGTCTGGTCGTGGAAAGGATGATGCAGGGTGGCTGAGGTCGAGATCGGGATCGGTAAGTCGGGCCGGAGGGCCTACGGGTTCGACGACATCGCCATCGTGCCCAGCCGGCGCACCCGTGACCCCGAGGACGTCGACATCTCCTGGGAGATCGACGCCTACACGTTCGACCTCCCGGTCATGGCCGCGGCCATGGACGGGGTCACCTCGCCGGCCACGGCCATCGAGATCGGCCGCCTCGGGGGCGTGGGAGTCCTCAACCTGGAAGGCCTATGGACCCGCTACGACGACCCCGAGGACCTGTTCGACGAGATCGCCAAGCTGCCCACCGACAAGGCCACCCTGCGCATGCAGGAGATCTACTCCGAGCCGATCAAGGAGGAGCTGATCGGTAGGCGGATCCGCGAGATCAAAGAGGCGGGGGTCACTTCCTGCGCCTCGGTCACCCCCCAGCGCACGGCCCAGTTCTCCAAGGCCATCCTCGAGGCCGAGCTCGACCTGCTCGTCATCCAGGGCACGGTGGTCTCGGCCGAGCACGTCTCCAAGACGGTCGAGCCCCTCAACTTGAAGCGGTTCATCCGCGAGTTGGAGATCCCGGTCATCGTGGGTGGTTGTGCGTCCTACCAGACGGCCCTGCACCTCATGCGCACCGGGGCTGTGGGGGTGCTCGTGGGGGTGGGACCGGGCCACGCCTGCACGACCCGGGCCGTGCTCGGGGTGGGCGTGCCCCAGGCCACCGCCATCGCCGACGCCGCCGGGGCCCGCATGCGCCACCTCGACGAGACCGGCGTCTACGTGCAGGTCATCGCCGACGGCGGCATGTCGACCGGGGGCGACATCGCCAAGGCCATCGCCTGCGGGGCCGACGCGGTCATGATCGGTTCACCCCTGGCCGCCGCCCACGAGGCCCCGGGCCGGGGCTACCACTGGGGCATGGCCACCTTCCACCCCACGCTGCCCCGCGGCGCCCGGGTCAAGACCACCCCCCGGGGGACGCTGAGCGAGGTGCTCGTCGGTCCCGCCCACGAGAACGACGGCCGCCTCAACCTGTGCGGAGGCCTGCGCACGTCCATGGCCACCTGCGGCTACGGCACGGTCAAGGAGTTCCAGAAGGCCGAGGTCATGGTCGCCCCCGCCCTCCAGACCGAGGGCAAGAACCTGCAGCGCTCCCAGGGCGTCGGGATGGGTTCGTAACCTCGCCCGTCGCTAGTTCCAGGTCGGGGGGCCGGGGCCCCCAACGGGCTCCGCCGAACCGACCGGAGACAGGAAGCCGGCCTCGGAGCCGCCGGTTCCGAGATGGTTCTAGCCATCGCCCCTGGGCCCGAGCCACTGCGCCCGCAGTAGTTCGAGCCAGCGCGGCGCCGCGTCCTGCGATCGCGACGAAGGTCAGCCCTCGGTGATGGCCTCAGCGGTCGAACAGCTCGGTGACGTCGATGGTCAGCCCTGGCATGAACGCCGTGGTGAGCGTGTCGCCCCGGCCCGGCACCAGCTCCTGGTCGCCCTTGTAGACAAGCACCGGTCGGGCTCGGTGTCGACCAGCCACAGCTCGCCCACGCCCCGCTGCCGGTACTCGGTCTTCTTGCGGCCGGTGACACTGGCGTTTCGGATGTTCGGCGCGGGTTACGCCCAGGCGACTGCCGAGGACCAGCCCGCGCTCAGGGCGCGGGCTAGGCTGGTCTATGGCCGACCGAGACAGTTCCGCTCACGACACCGTGCTGGTCGTCGACTTCGGTGCGCAGTACGCCCAGCTCATCGCCCGGCGGGTGCGCGAGGCCCACGTCTACAGCGAGATCGTCTCGCGTCACATGCCGGTGGCCGAGATGCTGGCCCGGCGCCCGGCGGGCATCATCTTCAGCGGCGGGCCGGCGTCGGTCCACGTGGAGGGGGCACCCTCGATCGACCCGTCGGTCTATGACGCAGGCGTGCCCGTGCTCGGCATCTGCTACGGAGCCCAGTTGGTGGCCCAGCAGTTGGGTGGGGAGGTGGCCCGCACCGGGGTGGGCGAGTACGGCCGCACCGTGCTCGAGGTGACCGCCAGCTCGGTGCTCTTCGGCGAACTGCCCACCACCCAGGACGTGTGGATGAGCCACGGCGACTCGATCGTGTCCCCCCCAGCCGGTTTCCGGGTCACGGCCCGCACACCGGTCGTGCCGGTGGCCGCCCTGGAGGACCCCGACCGGCTGATCTACGGCGTGCAGTTCCACCCCGAGGTGGCCCACACGCCCCGGGGCCAGGAGATCCTCAAGCACTTCCTCTACGACGTGTGCGGGTGCCGCCCCCGGTGGACGATGACCTCGATCATCGAGCAGGCCGTCGGGCAGGTCCGGGCCCAGGTCGGGGGCGAGAAGGTCATCTGCGGGCTGTCCGGTGGGGTCGACTCGGCGGTGGCCGCCGCCCTGGTCCACAAGGCGGTGGGCGACCAGCTCACGTGCGTGTTCGTCGACACCGGGCTCATGCGGGCCGGGGAGGGCGAGCAGGTGGAGGAGACGTTCCGTCGCCAGTTCGGCGTCGACCTGGTCCACGTCAAGGCGGCCGACCGTTTCCTGGAGGCGCTGGACGGCGTAGAAGACCCCGAGCGCAAGCGCAAGATCATCGGCGAGACGTTCATCCGGGTGTTCGAGGAGGTGGCCGCCGACCTCCAGGACGCCCGCTTCCTGGTGCAGGGCACCCTCTACCCCGACGTGATCGAGTCGGGCACCAAGGACGCGGCCCGCATCAAGTCCCACCACAACGTAGGCGGGCTGCCCGACGACATGAACTTCGAGCTGGTCGAGCCCCTGCGCAACCTGTTCAAGGACGAGGTGCGGGCGGTGGGCGAGGAGCTGGGCCTGCCCGAGGACATCGTGTGGCGCCAGCCCTTCCCGGGGCCGGGGCTGGCCGTACGCATCGTGGGGGCCGTCACCCCCGACCGCCTGGAAGCCCTGCGCCGGGCCGACGCCATCGTGGTCGAGGAGGTCAAGAAGGCGGGCCTGCACATGGAGCTGTGGCAGGCGTTCGCCGTGCTGATCGGCGTGCGCACCGTCGGGGTCATGGGCGACGAGCGCACCTACGCCTACCCGGTGGTGATCCGGGCGGTGACCAGCGACGACGCCATGACCGCCGACTGGGCCCGCCTGCCCCACGACCTGCTCGACCGCCTGTCCAGCCGCATCATCAACGAGGTGCCGGGCGTCAACCGGGTCGCCCTCGACATCACCGCCAAGCCGCCGGGGACCATCGAGTGGGAGTAGCGCCCCGGGCCGTTCGAGGATCGAAGGCCGGCGGGGAGGGACCTCAGGGGCCAGTAGTGTTACGGAGTGAACCCCGCAGCACCCTTAGCCCTACGCAACGTCGCCCTCGTTGCCCACGTCGACCACGGCAAGACCACGCTGGTCGACGCCATCTTACGCCAGACCGGCGTCTTCCGAGCTCACCAGGCGGTGGTCGAGCGGGTCATGGACTCCAACGACCAGGAGCGCGAACGAGGCATCACGATCCTGGCCAAGGCGGCCTCCGTCCATTGGCAGGGGGTCAAGATCAACCTGGTCGACACGCCGGGGCACGCCGACTTCGGCGGTGAGGTCGAGCGGGCGCTGGCCATGGTCGACGGGGTGCTGCTGCTGGTCGACGCGGCCGAGGGCCCCCTGCCCCAGACCCGCTACGTGCTGTCGAAGGCGGTGGCCGCCGACCTGCCGGCGGTGGTCGTGCTCAACAAGGTCGACCGCCCCGACGCCCGGGCCGAGGACGTGCTCGACGAGATCTACCAACTGTTCATGGACCTCGAGGTGCCCGATCACCACATCGAGTTCCCGGTGATCTCGGCCGTGGCCCGCGAAGGCAGGGCGTGCGAGGGGGTGGGGATGCCCGCACCCGACGCCACCCTCGGGCCGCTGCTCGATGCCATCCTGCGTACCGTGCCCGCCCCCATGGGCGACCCGGCGGCCCCGCTCCAGGCCCTGGTTACCAACCTCGACGCCTCCGACTACCTGGGGCGGCTGGCCATCGGGCGGGTAATGCGGGGCACGTTCCGCTCGGCCCGTACGGTGGTGCTGCTCCACCAGGACGGCGTGTCCGCGGCCAAGCGGCCGGCCCAGCTCCTGGCCGTCGACGGCCTGGGCCGCACCGAGGCGGCCGAGCTGACCGCCGGCGACCTGTTCGTGCTGGCCGGGTTCCCCGAGGTCGAGATCGGCGACACCTTCGCCGACCCCGCCGACCCCGACCCCCTGCCCCGCCTGACCGTCGACGAACCCGTCCTGCGTATGACGTTCGGCACCAACACGTCGCCCCTGGCCGGCAAGGACGGCAAGTACGTCACCTCACGCCACCTGCGGGAGCGGCTGGCGCGCGAGGTGCTGGGCAACGTCGCCATCCAGGTCGAGGACACCGGTTCGCCCGATGTCCTCCAGGTGGCGGGGCGGGGCGAGCTGCAGCTCGCGGTGCTCATCGAGTCGATGCGCCGGGAGGGCTACGAGCTGGAGGTGAGCCAGCCCGAGGTGATCACCAAGGAGATCGACGGCAAGCGCCACGAACCGGTCGAGGAGGGTGTCGTCGACGTGCCCGACGAGCACGTGGGCACCGTCAGCCAGGCCCTGGCCCCCCGCAAGGGAACGGTCACCGACCTGCGCCCCGGCGACCCCGGTCGCACGGTCATCGCCTTCGAGATATCCGCCCGGGGCCTGATCGGCCTGCGTTCCGAGCTGATGACCGCCACCCGGGGCACGGCCCTGCTCCACACCCGCCACCGGGGCTGGATGCCCTGGGCCGGCGAGCTGCCCCGCCGCCGGGGAGGGGCCATGATCGGCGACCGCCGGGGCGTGGCCGTGGCCTACGCCCTCGACAACCTCCAGCTCCGGGGCGAGCTGTTCGTGGCTCCCGGCGACGAGATCTACGAGGGCATGGTCGTGGGGGAGAACGCCCGGCCCGGCGACATGGTGGTCAATGTCAGCAAGGAGAAGCAGAAGTCCAACATCCGCACCCACGCGGCCGACGACGCCATCAAGCTGACCCCCCCCAAGGTGCTGACCATCGAGTCGGCCATGGAGTGGATCAGCGACGACGAACTGGTCGAGCTGACCCCCACCTCGATCCGGGTGCGCAAACGGGTCCTCGCCGAACCCGACCGCCGCCGCCTCTCCAAACGCTGAGCTGAAGGCGGCGGGCGCCGCCAGGGTGAGCGACACGGTAGGGCCTCGGGAGATGCGCCAGCAGGCATCGGAGCTAGTTCGTCGTGTCGAAGGCGGCGAGGAGATAATCATCACCGTGGCCGGGCGGGCGGCCGCTCGTCTCGTCCCCGTTCGGCGCCGCCGGTGGCGCAAAGGCCACGAGATGGCACTGGTCTTCGAAGTGCCGACCGACCCGACATGGTCGGCTGAGCATGCCCGCCGGTCCGATGTGCTCGACCACGCCCCCCATGACGACCGCGTTGTAGGGCGCCCACCCGTCCGGCGGCCAAGTGGGACTTTCGCCGGGTGAGCCCACGTAGATCCGTTGGCCACCTACACAGATCATGTACCTCGGGTCGGATGGATCGACGAAGCATCTCGTTTAATCGAGCGGGCTCGGCGTGTCCTGCGCAGCCGAAGCCCACGGCACGGAGACTGTTCCGAGAGCTACGAGGGCCCAGGCCGTGGCTAGAAGCCGTCGCATGGGTTTGTCGGTGGCGCTTGGCGCTCTACGGTGCTTCCGTTGTACTGGTAACCCCAGCCGATCGGATTGAGAGTGTCAAGCGGCTTCGGTCTTAGTGCAATCCATACCTCATGAGCAGCCGAAGGCGTCTGTGCACGAGCCTTCTGATCTCGAAGTCCACGAACGTAAACGCATGTCGAGCGGGTGGTGAGCATCTCGGTGACGGTGGTAACGGCATTACCTGGGTTGTCGACATAGCCACTAAAGTCAAGTGCCATGCCCACCTGGTATACGTTGACCAGAACTCCTGCTGCAGTCAGGTTCGTATAGAGAGCCCCGACACGGTGGACGATCTCGGGGGTGAGGTTCTTCGTCGCGCGTACCTCGCGGAAGATGTCGCCTTCGATGGCGTCGAGGCCGGCGAGGACGCGGTTGACGTAGGCGGCGTCGATCTGGTCGGGGACGGCATAGGGGTTGGTGGTGGTCGTGGTGGGGGCGGCGGTGGGGACCGTGGCCCCCTGGACGGGCGCCGACTGGGGTTGAGCGCCGTTGGAGCAACCGGTGGCCACCGCCACCGTTACCACCACGCCGACCGCCAAGGTCCGCCAGACCTTCCGCCTACGCACTACCTAGTAAATATCATGGTCTTTCGCACGAGGCAACAGGCAAAGTCAGGAAAGTTGTCGCCCCCGGCCGACGGTCCCGGCTACTGGGCTGCCGCTGTGTCCCCCGACGAGCCGATCGGCGATCGTCAAAGTGAAGTGATCGCCGACGTTCTCGACGGGTCTGCGGAGACGCTTCGCGTCATGACCGGGCCACGACGTGGCCCGGTCATGAGCGTTGGTTCGACCGGCCTCTCAGGGCTTGAGCACCTGGGGGCCGAGGGGGACGGCCACCTTGACCTGCTTGGTGCCGGTGATCGTGACCGAGTCGGCGGTGTCGTTGGCCGAGATGTGCAGCTTGAGGCTGAACGGTCCCTGGGCCAGGGCTGTGTGGGCGACGGTGGCCGTCACGGTCGTCTCTGTCCCCGGGGCGAGGACACCGTTGTACGCCGACAGGCCGACCTGTGACGGCACACCCACGGCGAACCACGACAGCGCGCTCTCGCCCACGTTGGCGACGGTGAACTGGGCCGTCCACTGACCTTGGGCCAGGGCGACGTGGTTGGGGGCGACGACCAGGATGCCGGGCCCGGCCTGGGGGGCGGGTTCCGGGGCGGGCTGGGGGGCGGGCTGGACCGGGGGGACGGGTTGGGGCGCAGGCTGGGGCTGGGGGGAGGGTTGGGGGGCGGGCTGGGCCTGGGCGACCGACTCGAAGACCGGCTCGCCGGTTGGGGGGGCCGTTATCGGCCCTGTCGGGCCGGGCCCCGTGGTCTGGGGGCTGGTGGCGGCGCTGGCCCCTCCGGCCGAACGGCCTAGCAACACCCCGGCGGCCAGGGCGGCGGCCAGGGCGACGGCGACGATGGCGATGACGAAGGTGCGCTGGCGGGTCTCGGTCATTTCGGGCTCCTCTCGGGTTGGTGTTGCCGGTGAGAGGGCCCGGCCCGGGGCGAGCTAACGGTTTTCGTAAGGATTTCCCTGGCGACCGCTCCCACTCTCGTGAAAGCGAGGCCGAGGCCTGCGAGGCTGGGGAGGACGCGATGGACGACGCCGCACTCGTGCTCAGTGCCAGGACGGGCGACCGCGCCGCCTTGGCGGCCATCTACGACCGCTACGGCGACCGGCTGCACGACTTCTGCTGGTCGATCCTGCGCGACCGCCACGAGGCGGCCGACGCCTTCCACGACGCCTTCTGCATCGCCGCCCAGCGACTCGACCAGCTTCGCGACCCGTCGAGACTACGGCCCTGGTTGTTCGCCATCGCCCGCCACGAGGCCCTGCGCCGGGCCAAGGCCCGGGGCCGCCAGCAGCCCACCGAGGACGTCGGCGAGATGAGCGGGGCCAGCCCAACCGACGACGCCGAGCTCGACCGCTCCGTCCGCCAGGAGGAGGCGGTGCGGCTGGTGTGGGACGCGGCCGCCGGCCTGAGCGAGCGCGACCGGGTGCTGCTCGACCTCAACGTGCGCCAGGGGCTGGAGGGCCAGGAGCTGGCCGAGGCCGTCGGGGTGGAGCCCAGCCACGCCTACGTGCTGCTCAGCCGCCTTCGCGACCAGGTCGAGCGGTCGTTGGGCGCCCTCCTCGTCGCCCGCCACGGGCGAGACGACTGCTCCGAGCTGGCCCGGGTGCTCAAGGGGTGGGACGGGCGCTACTCGCCCCTCGTGCGCAAGCGGGTGGCCCGCCACGTCGATGGCTGTGACGTGTGCGGCGACCGGCGCCGGGTGATGGCCAGCCCACTGGCCCTGTTGGGCGCCATGCCCCTGTTTCCCGCGCCGGCCAGCGTGCGGGACTGGGTGCTGGGCGACCTCGACCTGATCGCGTTCGGTCCCGGGGAGCCGGGGGTCGCCGAGCCGGCGGCCGAGCCCGGGCCGGGGCCGCCGGACGCCGGGCCCGCCGCCGGGCCCGCCGACCCGCCCGCTGAGCCGCCCGCTGACCCGCCTGTGGAGCCGGCTACCGAGCCGGGGGCGGGGGGGTGGACGGCGGACGAAGCCGGCTTCCCCCCGTCGATGTACGCCGACGGCGGCCGCCACCGGGCCTGGGTCGCCTTGGCCACAGTGGCCGCCGTCGTGCTGGTGATCCTGGGGCTCGTACTCCTTGGCCCTGGTGGCGACGACGGACCACTACCGGTGGCCGCCGGCGGCCCGACGACCTCGGTCGGGGGGTCGGCGGGCGCGACCGCGACAGGTCCCGCTGGCGGGCCGGCGGCCACCGCACTGCCGGCCGCGGAGGGTCCTGACGGCTCCGGTCCCCCGGCTGGGCAGACACTTCCCCCTGATCTTGGGGGACCCGTCTCGCCGGCTACCGGCCCCGGTCCCGGCCCGAGCCCGACGACGGCCGTGGCCGGCGGGCCCACCACCGGGCCCGGCCCCGGCCAGGTCGGCACACCCCGGCTTCGCCTCGGGGCCGGTTCGGTCGACTTCGGGCCGTCGGCCACCGAGCGGACGTTCACCGTGTCCAACGACGGCGACGGCCCGCTGGCCTGGACGGCCACCGCCGGCCCGGCGGCGTTCTCGCTCGTGCCTTCGAACGGCCGCCTCGAACCGGGCGGTTCGGTCGAGGTAGCCGTACGCCTGGCCCGGGCGTCGCTGCCCGAAGGGGACGCCGCCGGCGAGGTCGAGGTCGGCTCCGACGGCGGCCGCGGCTCGGTCGGGCTGTCCGCTCGGGTCGTGCGGCCCCCGGTGGTGAGAGTGACCGCCGGGCCCGGCGGGCTGAGGCTCCCCGCCTGCCCGGGCCGGTCGCCCACGGCCGCTCCCGTCGCCGCGTCGGTCGAGGACGAGTCGGCCATCGTCTCCGCCGTCCTGCGCTGGCGGGACGCCTCAGGCGGGGGCGGGTCGTCGGCCCTCAATGCCGAGGGGCCCACGGCCTACAGCGGGCGCCTCGGCCCGTTCACCGCCGCCGGCACGGTGACGTGGTGGGTCGAGGCCACCGACGAGTGGGGCGCCACGGGCCGCTCCCCCGACCAGACCGTCACCGTCGAGACCTGCCGCGCCGCCGGCTGACGACTTCCCTCGGGAAAGATGCAAGGTGGCGGCGGCCTGGTCCTCTCCTGGACGGAAGCCCGCGACCGGCGGGCGACGAACCAGGAGGTTGCAGAATGAACGTCCAGCCCGCCGCCCCCCGTCCCCACCGGACGGCTGGCCACCGGGCCCCTGGCTACCGGGGCTTGCGTGCCCTCGCGGTGGCCGTGCTGGCCTCGATGGTCAGCTCGTTGCTGGCCATCGCCATGGCCGTGAGCCCGGCCCGGGCGGCTGCCTCGCTCGCCTACGTCGCCAACTTCTGGAGTGACACGGTTCTGGTCATGGACGGCGACGGCAACGCGATCAGTTCGATACCCGTGGGAGCTGGTCCCCGTGACGTGGCCGTGACCCCCGACGGCCTGAGGGCCTACGTGGCCAACGACCTGGGCAACACCGTGTCGGTGATCGACACCACGACCAACACGGTCATAGCCACGGTCGCCGTCGGCGACGGCCCGTTCGCGGTCGAGGCCCACCCCGACGGAACGACGGTCTACGTGCCGAGCTCGGGCGACGACAGCCTGTCGGTGATCGACACGGCGTCCAACACGGTGCTCGCCACCGTGCCCGTCGGCCTGAGCCCGGTGGGGGTGGCCGTCACTCCCGACGGCACCAAGATCTACGTGCTGAACCAGTCCTCCGAGAACGTCTCGGTGATCGACGCCGCCACCCTCCAGCCGCTGGCCGTGATCCCCTTCGTCGGGCTGACGCCGGCCGAGATCCTCATGTCCCCCGACGGGAGCCGGGTCTACACGGCCAACCTGACCAACGACGTGGTGACCGTCATCGACACCACCACCGACACGGTGGCCGACTTCTTCGTCGTCGGCTCGGCGCCGGCCGGCCTGGCCATCACCGCTGACGGGTCGACGCTGTACACCGCCAACACCGGGTCGGACGACGTGTCGGTGGTCGACACCACCACCGGACAGGTCGTGGCCACCGTCGCCGTCGGCAGCACGCCCCAGAACGCGGCCACCACCCCCGACGGCAGCCAGGTGTGGGTCAGCAACCTCAACTCCAACACCGTCTCGGTGATCGACGTGACGACCAATACGGTCATCGCCACCTACGCCACCGAGGACACGCCCCAGGGGATCGCCTTCACGCCCGGCCTCATCGGCGGGCCCGGCTCGATCTGTGCCTACCCGCCGCCGTTCGGCACCCTGCCCGGCAATCACATCGCCGCCCAGCCCGGGGTGGTGACAGTCGGCACCCCCGGCGACGACGTGATCTACGGGACACCCGGCGCGGACAGGATCGCCGGCATGGGCGGTAACGACGTCATCTTCGGCTTCGGCGGTGACGACGACCTGTCAGGTGGCGACGGCGACGACATCCTGTGCGGGGGGACGGGCAACGACAGGCTGTCGGGGGGCGCCGGCAACGACGTGCTCTCGGGCGGGGCCGGCGACGACGACCTCAACGGCGGCGTCGACGACGACGTGTTGCTCGGAGGGTTCGGTGCCGACCGCCTCGTCGGTGGCGACGGGGCCGACGACTGCGACGCCGGCGGCCACCCCGGCGACCAGCAGGTCACCTGCTGAGCCTCAATGGCGTCACGCAACAGAGCGCCCCCAGCGACGGGGGCGCTCTGTTGCGGGGGCCGGTCTGTCGGGCTGCCTCAGGCCGCCCCGTCGACGATCGTGCGGTTGCCGAGGGGGGCCGACAGCTCGACGAGGGTCTCGTAATAGACGGCCTGGGCGGTGCAGGCGATGAGCTGGGTCGTGCCCCCGACCCACACGGTGATGGTCACCGTGGTGGCCGTCTCGACCACGTCGACCCGGCCGAGCAGCGTGCACGGTTCGACCCCGGCCCAGTAGCGCACGGCCACCGTCTGGGGCCCGATGGGCCCGGCTTCGGTGAACGGCATGGGGTTGAGCTGGACCGCGTCGGGGTCGACCGTGACCCGCTTCGCCCCGGGCGCAGGGGCGATCGTCACCGGTGGGGACGTGACGGGCGGGGCGGTCGTCGGCGGGGGTGCAACCGTGGTCGGCGGGACGGCTGGCGTGGTGGGCGGCGCGGGCGGGACCTCCCGGGCCACCGTGGACGGCGGTGCTGCCATCGCCGGGTCGGGCACGTCGAGGGTCACCGTGAAGGCCGGGCGGTCGCCGGTCGAGGCCCGCAGCTCCACCGTGGAGAGGCCCTCGGGTACGACGATGGCCACGAAGCCGCCAGGGAACTCGGGCCCGAATGGTATGAGCAGGTTGCGGCCGGGAGCCGATCGCAGTTCGACAGACTCGACCTCGACGCTAGCCAGCCCGGTGACGAACGCCGGGCCGTCGGGGACGACCGTCACGGACGCCTGCAAGGGCACGGCACCGACATCCCAGCAGGTTCCCCGGCCGTGGCCGTCGTCCGAGCTCACTGCGAGGCAGAGGGCGCTCTGGTCCCGAGCGACGGCGACGACTTGCCAGCGCCGGCCTCCGGCCTCGAGTTCGTGGACGACGGTCTCCTCACCTGATGCGCGGTTGCCGAAGATGCCCGACGGCCCGGAAAGGGCGGCGTCGCCGGCGGCCGCCGGCCCGGCGGTGTGGACGGTCTGCTCGCTGTCGGGGGCGAGGGTGACTATGCCGGCGACCAGGGCGACGACGGCCACGAGGGCGCCGCCGCTGCGGGTGGCCCAGCGGCGCCGCCGGCGGTGAGAAGCCCGCCCCTCGATCTCGGCCAGGGGCGGGGGTGGGGCTAGGGGCCGGTCGGCCAGGACAGCCAGAGGGTTGTCGACTTCGTGGTCAGCCATGGGAAACCTCCTGGGTGGCAGAGGCGGGGGCAAGCAGCACCGCCAGGCGGCGGCGGGCGTCGTGGAGGGTGCTGGCCACCGTGCCCGGGGTGATGCCCATGGCGTCGCCCACCTCGGCCTCGGTGAGCCCGCCGAGGTAACGCAGGGCGAGGGCGGTGCGCATGCGGGGGGGCAGGGCGGTCACGGCTTCCCAGACCTCGATGGCCGGCGCCGGCAGGGCGACCGGGCCGGGGGCAGGGGCCAGGCGCAGCAGCAGGCGGCGTTCGAGGGTGGCCCGCCGGGCCCGGCGGCGGAGGAGGTTGAGGGCGACCCGGTAGGTCCAACCTCCGGGCGAGCTCATCGCCGACACCCTGTCCCAGCGCTCGAGGGCGCGGGCGAAGGCCTCGGCGGTGAGGTCGCGCGCCACCTCCACGTCCCCGGCCACGACGGCCAGGGCGGCCAGCAACCGGGGGTGTTCGGTGCGGTACCAGGTCTCGAAGTTGGTGTCGATGCCCATATGAGTCACGACCTGACCGTTTCCTTGGGTCCTCAGGGACAAGTGTGGCCCGCCGGTAGCCTGAAGGCCGATGCCCGACGCCCAAGCCGACCTGCTGGCCCACCTCAACCCGGTCCAGCGGGAGGCCGTCACCCACCCCGGCGGTCCGCTCCTGGTGGTGGCCGGGGCCGGGTCAGGCAAGACCCGGGTGCTCACCAACCGGATCGCCTGGCTGGTCCGCCACGAGGGGGTGTCGCCTTTCGAGGTGCTGGCCATCACGTTCACCAACAAGGCGGCCGACGAGATGAAGCACCGGGTCGGGCGCCTGATCGGCCCGGTGGCCCAGCGCATGTGGGTCTCGACCTTCCACGCGGCGTGCGTGCGCATCCTGCGGCGCGACGCCCACGCCCTCGGCTACACGTCTCAGTTCACCATCTACGACCAGGCCGACGCCGAACGCCTGACCGCTTACGTGCTGCGCGACCTCAACCTCGACCCCAAGAAGTTCCCGCCCCGGTCGGTGCACGGCACGATCAGCGCGGCCAAGAACGAGGTGGTCGGGGTCGACGCCTACCACGACCGGGCCCGGACCATCTTCGAGCGCCGCATCGCCGACGTCTACCGGGAGTACCAGAAGCGCCTGCGCGACGCCAACGCCATGGACTTCGACGATCTGCTGGTCGTGACCGTCGAGCTGTTCCGCCGCCACCCCGACGTGCTGGCCACCTACCAGGAGCGCTTCCGCCACATCCTCGTCGACGAGTACCAGGACACCAACCAGGCCCAGAACGAGATCGTCGTCCAACTGGCCCGCACCCACCGCAACATCTGCGTGGTGGGCGACAGCGACCAGTCGGTCTACAAGTTCCGGGGCGCCGACATCCGCAATATCTTGGAGTTCGAGGACAAGTTCCCCGACGCCACCCTGATCGTCCTGGAGCAGAACTACCGCTCCACCCAGACCATCCTCGACGCCGCCAACTCGGTGATCGCCAACAACCTGCTGCGCAAGCCCAAGGCCCTGTGGACCGAACAGGTCGGGGGCGAGCTGATCCAGCGCTACCACGCCGAGGACGAGCACGACGAGGCCGCATGGGTGGCCCAGGAGATGTTCCGCCTCCATGAGGGCGAGCCCATGCGGTGGGGCGAGATGGCCGTCTTCTACCGCACCAACGCCCAGAGCCGGGTACTGGAGGAACACCTGGTGCGGGTCGGCATCCCCTACCGGGTGATCGGCGGCACCCGCTTCTACGACCGCAAGGAGATCAAGGACGCCCTCGCTTACCTGCGGGTGCTGACCAACCCGTCCGACGAGGTCTCGCTGCGGCGGGTCCTCAACGTGCCCAAGCGGGGGATCGGCGACACCAGCGTGGGCCGGTTGGAAGCGTGGGCCGCGGCCCAGGGGGCCACGTTCGCCGACTCGCTGCTCAAGGCCGAGTCGGCGGGCGTGTCGGGCAAGGCGCTCGGGGGCATCCGCCAGCTCGTCAACCTGCTCGACGAGCTGCGGGCCCACGACGGCGGCCCGGCCTCGCTGCTGGAGACCCTGCTGGCCCGCAGCGGCTACGCGGCCGAGCTCGAGGCGGCCGACACCATCGAGAGCCACGGCCGTTTGGAGAACCTGGCTGAGCTGGTCGGGGGGGCGACCGAGTACGAGCAGGCGGCCGCCGAGGCCGGCGAGGATGCCACCGTGGCCGGGTTCCTGGAACGTGTGAGCCTGGTGGCGGACAGCGACCAGCTCACCGACGACGACTCGATGGTCGTGCTCATGACCCTGCACACGGCCAAGGGCCTCGAGTTCCCGGCCGTGTTCATGATCGGCATGGAGGACGGCGTGTTCCCCCACTCCCGCTCGCTCACCGAACCGGCCGAGCTGGAGGAGGAGCGCCGGCTTTGTTACGTGGGCATCACCCGGGCCCGCAAACGGCTGGCCCTGACCAACGCCTGGAGCCGCCAGCTCTTCGGCCAGACCAACTACAACCCCGAGAGCCGGTTCCTGAAGGAGATCCCCGATCACCTGCTGGCCCTGGCCGGCGGTGGCCGCCGGCGGTCGACGTCGGGCGGGTGGGCCGACCGGGGCCGCGACTACGGCCGCCCTGGAGGGGGCCGCGACCGGATCGTCGAATCGGCCATGGGCGGCGGCGCGGGCCGGCGCGCATCGCCCCCGCCCGTGCGCACCACGGGCGGGGAGCAGCTCGGGCTGCGGGTCGGGGAGGACGTCGTGCATGGCAAGTTCGGGGAGGGGGTAATCCTGGAGATCATCGGAGAGGGAGACAAGGCAGAGGCCGTGGTGCGGTTCCCGAGCGTGGGCGAGAAGCGGTTCCTGCTGGCCTGGGCTCCGCTGAAGCGGGCCTGAGGTGGACCTTCTCGGCTTGGTCCAGCCGGCGGTCAGCGACCTGGAGGTGGCCGGCCGGCTGGCGGCGGCTGTCGGGCTGGGCGGGCTGATCGGGGCCGAGCGGGAGCTGGCCCACCAGGACGCCGGGCTGCGCACCCACATCGCCGTGGCCCTGGGGGCGGCCCTGTTCGGGGTGATATCGGTCCACGGCTTCGACGCCTACATCCAGCCTCGGGCCGACAGCAACTACCAGGTCGACCTCACCCGGGTGGCGTCGCAGGTCGTGGTCGGGATCGGGTTCCTGGGCGGGGGGGCCATCCTCAAGCACGGGGCCAGCGTCCGGGGCCTGACCACGGCCGCCAGCCTGTGGGTCACGGCCGCCGTGGGGCTGTCCGCGGGCGTCGGCAGCCTGGTGGCGGCCACCATCGCCACCGCCGCTCTGCTGCTCAGCCTGCTCGGGCTGCGCGCCCCCCGCGACCTGATCCTGCGTAAGTTCTCCCGGGCCCGAGGCACGCTGGTCGTCACCCTTCGCGAGGGGTCCAACCCCGCTGGTGTGCTCCACGACCTCATGGTCCTCGACGACCTGAAGCTCCAGGACCTCTCGGTCGACAACCGCCGGGAGGGGGCGGTCGTGCAGGCCGATCTGGTCGGCCCGCCCGGCACCGACCTGAACACGGTCATCGAGGCCCTGGCCGTCCGCGACGACGTCGCCGAGGTCAACCTCGGCTGACACATTGCTTTCCTCAACCTTTCCTGGAGGCAACGGCTCGTCCGTGGTGTGATGAGAACACGGCGCGGCCCAAGGCGGGCGGCGGGGGGGGACTTCATGATCAACACACGGTCCGGCAGGGCGGTCGCGGCGGCATTGATGGCCGCAGCGGGTACGGCGTTGGTGGCGGTGTCGCCTGCCGGCGCGAACGTGGCGTGCGGCTCGGTCATAACCAAGAGCACGACACTGACCTCAGACCTGCACTGCCCGGCGGGTGACGGGTTGCACATCGGTGCTTCGGGGGTCACGCTCAACCTCGGTGGTCACACGATTAGCGGCACGATCGCTCCTGACGCCCCCGGGACGCCCGGCAACCAGGGTGTGGCGATCGGCTTCAACCGGGCGAACGTCACCGTCCGCAACGGCACCGTCCGGGGGTTCAACGTCGGCATCGGGGTCCAAGGCTCGGGCGCCTTCCTGTCGGGGATCACCGTCGAGCGGACCGCCATGGGCATCGGCGTCTTCGGCACGGACACCAGCCCGACCAACGTGCGGATCATCGGCAACGACATCACGGGCACGACCCGCTTCAGTGGCATCCAGATGGCCGGGAGTGGCCACCAGGTCAGCTTCAACACCTTCAGCGGCGGAGAAGGCAGCAGCATCTTCTTCTTCGGGCACAACAACGTGATCAGCTCCAACACCTTCAACGGGGTGGGGCGCTCGGCCATCGCTCTCGGGCCCACGCCCAGCACGTTCGGCCCGTTCTCGGGCAACCAGGTGCTGAGCAACCGGGTCGACGGGTTCGCGTCCCTGTCCCCTTCGTCGGCCATCTCGATCATCAACGGGTCGGACACCCTGGTCCGGTCGAACACCATCGACGGCGGCGGGACCTCGGGGGCCGGGGTCACTGTCAACGCCAGCACGGGCACGACGGTGAACGGCAACCGGGTCAGCATGGTCAACCAGGGCGTGCTCGTCAGGACGACCGCCTCGGGGACAGTGGTCTCGGCCAACCGCGTCCAGGACAGCCAGTTCGGCGTCTTCGTCGAGAGCGGTCCCACGGCCACGAGGCTCGAGGACAACGTGACCAGCCTCAACTCTTTCGACGGGATCAGGGTCTCGTCGTCGTCGACTTCGTTGAGGCGCAACATCGCCTACAGCAACGGGCAGTGGGGCATCTTCGCCACCGCCGGTGCCACTGACCTCGGTGGGAACAGGGCCTTCGGCAACGGGTTCGGCCAGTGCACCGCCAACGTCGCGTGCTGACCGCGCCCTGACTACTCGGCCGGGAGCCGGCCTTGGGTGCGGGCCGGCTCCCAGATGGTCTCGTCGAACCAGGCCCGCAGGGCGGCCACCAGATCGGGGTCGTCGATGACGATGGCGGCCCGGAGGTGACCACCGGCGAGGTCCGGCAGGCCGACGAAGGCCTCGCCCTCGGTTATGAACAGTTCCAGCGACACCGGGTTGCGCGTGCAGAACCGGGTGACGAGGTTGCCGACCTCTTCTGGCTGGCGGCCCCCGGCCAGCACGTCGGTCCTCCGGTGAACTGTGTCCAGGCGGGCGGGGCCAGCGAAGACGGCCCGGTGGAGGACCGCGCCCGGGTCGCGAGCCAGCTTCGCCCCGATGGCTGACCAGGGGCTGGCGGCGTGATCGTCGGGTGGCGATGGCGTGGCGTCGGTGGCCGCCACGTCGGCAGCCCGCAGGAAGGTTCCCGGCCCGGTGTTCTGCAGCGTCCGGCGGGCCATCCGGTAGGCGGCGTCGTTGCCAATTGCGACCCGATAAGGCTCGGCCGCCGTTCTCTGTACGCCCTCGCCGCGGGTCGTGTCGCTACTGCCGCGCGCCGTGTCGCGCAGGTCGATCAGGCGCGACGAACTGAGTTGTAGTGCTCGGGCCAGGGCTCGCAGCACGCCGTCGGACGGCCACGGCCCGCCCCGCAGCCAAGCTGCCCCTTCGAGACGGGAGAGGTAACTGGCGCTGATGCCCACCCGTCGTGCCATGGCCGCCTGGCGAACCCCAAGTTCCAGGCGCCTGGATTTGAGCACCCGCGCCAGTTCCTCCCCCACGTCGGCAGTATGAGCCGGCAGGCCGCGCCGGTTCGAGAGCGAGAACCGCGCGCCCTTGGCATACTTCCGGCGTGCAACGGCGGCTGAAGGGCGGCGAGCGCTGGGACGTGTTCTCCACTCGCGCCCTGCTCGACGCGCGGGCGACCATCCACATCGGCTGGCGGCTGTGCCACCGGGCCAACCTGCTCGTGAACCCATCGGGCCCGGCGACCGCAGGGGCAGGCATCTGGCATTGGGCACTGCCGGTGTTCGTCATCCTCGACCTGATCGTCTGGCAGGTCCTCCGGCGGTCAGACCGGTTCGGCCTGGGCTGGCGGCTCGTCATGGACTCGATCGACGTCGCCTTCTGGAGCCTGTCTCCACTGCCGCCCAGCGGGTTGTACGAAGGGGCCCTGCTGACGGCCGTGCCCCTCGCCACCGAAGGCGGCATCCGCCTGGGCCCTCGGGCACTGGCGATACCGGCGGCGCTGATGGCAGTTGTCGTGCCCGTGCGCTTGGTGGCCGATCTGCCGGTGCTGCCGTTCACCTTCCTGTGGTTGGTCCTGGGCGTGTGGGTAGGCGTGGTCGGCGAGACCTACTGCCGGCGGCTCTACCGGGAGGCCGAGGAGGAACGAGCCGAGCGGAGGGCGGCAGAGGTGCGCCGGGCGTTCGTGGCCGGCCAGAACGCGGTGGCGATGGGGGCCAGTTCGGTGGTGGACTCCATCGAGGGTGTGGTCCCCGCCCTGGGCCGGCCGCCTGCGGGGTCGGCGCTGTCCCGGCTGGCGTCGGGTTGGAAGGCCGAGCTGGGTGAGACGACCAAGGCCCAGGCGGTGTACCTCCAGGTCGCCCTGATGGAGTGGGAGCGGCGCTACAACCTCCACCCCGACCTGCAGAGCCGGGTCGAGCTGAGCCTCGAGGAGGGTGCGGGCACGACGCTGGTCACCTCGTTCCAGGCCGATTGGATCGCCGACTACCTCGATCGTTCAGGCTTGCGGGGCTGCGTACGTGCCCGGGTCGAGGCCCCCCACGGCGCCTCCCGCCTCCCCGGTGCCCCACTGGTGATCCACTTCGGTCCTCAGGTAGTCACCGTTCCGGCCGACCCCGCGGCCCGGTCCCGGGTCGTCGACCCCGGTCCCGCCACCTTCCTGTTCATCGCCGCCCAGTGCCTCACCCTCAACTCTCAAGGAGGTGGTTTCCCGCCTCTCGCGGTGGTGGTCGCCCTGGCCGGGCTCTGCGTCCTCGGGAGCTGGGCTGCCCACCGGCTGCTGGTACGACGGGGGCGGGGTGGTCGCCCGGCTGTGCTGGGAGTGGCGGTAGTGGTCTGCGTCGCCATCACGGTCGTGGGTTCCCTGTCGGCCACGGCGGCCTGGACCGACGACGGTCTACCGGTCTACGTCAACACCGGAATGTTGCTGCTGGCATATCTCGGGGGCTTCTACTGGTACCGGCTCGGCCCTGCCGGTCTGGGCCTCCTGCTGGCGGGCTTCGCCGGGAGCGGCGCGGCAGCCATGTTCTTGAGCCCCGGCCCCGCTCAGTTGCGCCCTTTCGCGGCCGTCATGCTGTCGTTCGTCGGCGTGTTCCCGGCGTGCCGGCGCATGAGCACGTTGCTTGCTGAGGCCACCGAGCGTTACGAGCGGCAGTCACGCAGCGACGACCGGGTGGCGATCGAGGAGGCGTTCGGCGACGGTCGCCGGTCGGTGGCCGACCTGGTCCGAGAGGCCCGCGACGACGCCCACCGCCAGCTCGACCAGGTGCGCCACGAGCTCGACGGCCGTCTGGCCGAGCATGTCGAAACCCGGCTGGAGGAGGTGGACCTACGGCTGAGATCACTGGACCAGGAGCCCGACTTCGTCGCGTTGTCATCGTCGACGACAACGAGCTGACCCGGCTGGGGCTCGTCAAGGCGTTGGAGGGTGTACCCGGGATCGAGATGGTGGCGGCCATCGGGCACGGTGAGGCAATTGCGTGGGCTGGGTGGCCGGCCGTCGACGTGGCGGTCGTGGACGCCGCCGACGAGAGGCGCTCAGGCGACCAGTTCCCCGGGGTGGCTGTCGTGAGGCGCGTCCGGGAGTCAACTGCGGCGGCCGCCAGGCGGCCCCTGATCGTCGTCGTGACCGGCCACTCGCTGCACGACGGGCTGCGCCACCGCATGGCCAAGGCCGAGGCCGACCTGTTCTTCAGCCGCAACGAGATCGACTCGGTGGGCACCCTGGTCGACGTGCTCCTGCACCCGGAGAACTGGCGCCGGCAAGTCCCCCCGCCGGGCGAGCTTCCCTCGCTGGGCATCGCCCGGGCCGACGTGGAGCGGCTGATCGAGTACGTGGAGTCCGAAGGGCTGGCCGGCGTGCTGGGCCCCGAGTCGCCGGTGCGGCCCGACCCGCGGTCGCGGCGCTGGCTGCGTCACCGCCGGGCGATGGCCAAAGCGGCCGGCATCGAACCCGTGAACATCACCACCGGCAACCGGCCGATGGAGTGGGAGGCGCCGTCGATCCGCCAGCTCAGCCGGGTGTGGCAGTGGGCCGCGCGGGTCCGCCGCCCCGGCCCGCGCTGAACCCTGGTCAGCCGGGCCCCTCGGAAGGGGTCGGCGTTGTCGTGGTGGTGGTCGTGGTCGTGGTCGGGTCGACGGGGGCCAGGAGGTTGACCACCACCACGCCGTTGTCGTCGATCTCGGTGGGGAACGACACCAGCCCTTGGCCGTCGGCCGGGAACGTCGCCCCCGAGCACGGGTCGACGAACGTGGCGGACTGCCGCTGCCACTCCAGGACGCAGCTCCTGGGAGCCCCCGGAGGGCGGGCCTCGAAGGCCCGCCAGTCGTCGTCGGCCACCCGCTGTACGTAGACGTCGCGCTGGCGGCCGAGCAGGTCCTGGAACAGGAGAGGCCCGTCGCGTTCCACCGTGGGGGCCAGCCGTTCGGCAGGCCCCACCTTGAACCGGGCCGACTCCGATTGCTCGGTCGACTTGGGACCGGCGATGGCGAGCACCACCAGGAAGATGAGCACCCCGGCCACGACCCCCCCGATGCCCATCAGGACGACCGTGGTCGTCTTGGGGGGCCGGCGGGGCGACTGGGGGGGCCGAGAGGTCACCCGCCTAGTATGCGCGTGTGAAGCGTCGCTACCGGGTCGTGGTCGCCAAGCCGGGCCTCGACGGCCACGACCGGGGGGCCAAGGTGGTGGCCCGGGCCCTGCGCGACGGCGGGTTCGAGGTCATCTACACGGGCCTCCACCAGACTCCCGAGCAGGTGGCGGCCACGGTCATCCAGGAGGACGCCGACGCCGTCGGCCTGTCCCTGCTCTCGGGTGCCCACATGACCCTGTTCCCGCGGGTGCTCGATCTCCTGCGCCAGGGCGGGGCGGCCGACGTGGTCGTGTTCGGGGGCGGCATCATCCCGGCAGCCGACGTGAAGGCCCTGGAGGCCATGGGGGTGGCCGCCATCTTCACTCCGGGCACCAGCCTGGCCACCATCTGCCAGTGGTTGGAGGAGGCCCTCGACGCCGCCGAGGACGGCCACGACCGCCTGTCGGAACGGGCATCGCCGCCCGGCGGAGCGGGCTGACTCATGGACCTGTTCGAGTACCAGGGCAAGCAGTTCCTGGCTCGCCACGGCGTCGAGGTCCCCTCGGGCGGGGTGGCCGATACCGTGGAGGAGGCGTTGGCCAAGGCGGCCCGCCTGGGTTACCCGGTGGCCGTCAAGGCCCAGGTCCGCACCGGGGGCCGCGGCAAGGCAGGGGGGATCAAGGTGGCCCACGACCCCGACGAGCTGGCGACCCACGCCGGGTCCATATTGGGCATGGACATCAAGGGTCACACCGTCCACCGGGTCTGGGTCGAGCGGGGGACGGTGCCCGCCGAGGAGTACTACGCCTCGCTGACCGTCGACCGTGGCAATCGCTGCTACTTGGTGCTGCTGTCGGCCCGAGGGGGGGTCGACATCGAGGAGGTGGCGGCCGCGGAGCCCGAAGCGATCGTGCGTGAGCGGGTGAGCGCTTCGACGGGGCTGAGCCGGGACCACGCCCAGGCGATCGTCGACGCCGCCGGGCTGGCGGCTGATGTCGGGGACCAGGCGGCCGACATGCTGGTGGCCTTGTTCGGGGCGTTGACCGAGGGCGACGCCGAGCTGGTCGAGGTCAACCCCCTGGCCGTGACCGCCGACCGCCGTCTGGTGGCGCTCGACGCCAAGGTCACCCTGGATGGCAGCGCCCGCTTCCGCCACCCCGAGTGGGACGGCTGGGCCACCGCCGAGTGGCACGACGAGCGCGAGCGGCGGGCCCGGGAGCGGGGGCTCAACTACGTGGGCCTCGACGGCACGGTGGGGGTGATCGGCAACGGGGCCGGCCTGGTGCTGAGCACCCTCGACGTCGTCGACCAGGTGGGGGGGTCGGCCGCCAACTTCCTCGACGTGGGCGGCGGTGCCAGCGCCGACGTGATCGCCGCCGCCCTGGAGGTGGTCGACAGCGACGACCGGGTGCAGGCCGTGCTGGTCAACATCTTCGGCGGGATCACCCGCTGCGACGAGGTGGCCCGGGGGATCATCGACGCCCTGGACCGGGTCGAGCTGCGCAGCCCCATCGTCGTCCGTTTGGACGGCACCAACGCCGAGGAGGGCCGGGCCCTGCTGGCTGGTCACGAGTCGCCCCGGCTCGTCTCCCGTCCCACGATGCTCGACGCCGCCCAGGCAGCCGTCGAACTGGCGGCCGGTGCAAGCCAGGCCGGTGGTGGTCGATGACATGAGCATCTTCGTCGACGAGCACACCAAGGTCGTCGTCCAGGGGCTGACCGGCAGCCAAGGCCGCTTTCACGGCCTGCGCAACCGCGACTACGGCACCCAGGTCGTGGCCGGGGTCACCCCCGGCAAGGGCGGGACCGACGTCGAGGGCATCCCCGTCTTCGACCGGGTGTCCGAAGCGGTGACCGAGACCGGCGCCTCGGCTTCGCTCGTCTTCGTGCCCGCCCGCATGGCGGCCGCGGCCGTGCTGGAAGCGGCCGAGGCGGGGATCGGGCTGGTGGTGTGCATAACCGAGGGCATCCCCCTCCACGACGAGCTACGGCTGGTCGATCGCCTGGCCACCGAGTTGCCCGCCACCCGCCTCGTCGGGCCCAACTGCCCGGGCGTGATCTCGCCGGGCCGGGCCAACCTGGGCATCACACCGGGCGAGATCGCCACCGCCGGGGGGCCGGTGGGCATCGTGTCGCGCTCGGGCACGCTCACCTACCAGGCCCTCCAGGAGCTGACCCGCCAGGGCATCGGCCAGACGACGTGCGTGGGCATCGGGGGTGACCCGTTCCCCGGCACCCGGTTCGTCGACTGCCTGGAAGCGTTCGAGGACGACCCCGAGACCGAGGCCGTCATCCTCATCGGCGAGATCGGCGGGGACGAAGAGGAGCGGGCCGCCCGCTTCATCTCCGAGTCGATGAGCAAGCCGGTCGTGGCCTACGTGGCCGGTCTCACCGCCCCACCGGGCCGGCGCATGGGCCACGCCGGCGCCATCGTGTCGGGCGGGTCGGGTGGGGCAGCCCCCAAGGTCGAGGCTCTGCGCCAGGCCGGCGCCCACGTGGTCGCCAGCCCGTCCGACCTGGGCCGGCGCATGGCCGAGGTGCTCGGTTCCGGGTAAGCCCGCCGACCGAGGTCATACGACGCCTGGAGACGTCCTCGGTTCCTTGCTGATGGTGAAGCCGCCGTAGGCCACGCCGCCGGCCAGCAGGACGCCCAGCCAGGCGCCGGGGCCGAGAGCGGTGGTCTCGACCAGGAGCTTGAGCACGACCAAGCCGGCGACCGCGAAGCCGGCGTAGAGGTGGACCTGGGGCCACGGCACGGGGGGCGTGGGCAGCTTGGCTGCCGTGAACTTGGCCGCCACGATCTGGGCGGCCATCACCAGGGACAGGATCACGGCGATCACCGCGTAGCCGCCGTTGGGCGCCTCCACCGCTTTGATGTCGATAGAGGGGAGGTTGACGCCCAGGACCGGGCCGAGCTCGACCCTGTGCCAGGGCAGGAACAGCAGGTCGAGGACCAGGAGCACCCCGGTGGCGAGGACGATCTTCTCGCCCTTGGTGAGTTTGCTCAGGTCCACGTTCCCCCCAAGTCCCAGGTCGCGGGCATCAGTAGAGCACGTCGGAGCCGAACGGGAAAGCGGCCCTGTCCTGCGCCGCCGCACTGGTACGGTGCCTTCACGACCGTGAGGATCGGGGTACTGGCATCAGGCAGCGGCACCAACCTGGAGGCGATCCTCGCCGCCGGGCTGCCGGTGGTCGTGGTGGTCGTCGACCGGCCCTGCCGTTCCACCGAGGTGGCCGCCGCCCACGGCCTGCCCAGCGTGGTCGTGCGGCGCGACAGCTTCGGCCCGGGGTTCGACCGTGACTCCTATACCGAGCGGGTGGTGGAGGCTCTGGAGGCCCATGACGTCGACGTGGTGGTGATGGCCGGCTTCGGCACGATCCTGTCCAAGCAGGTCCACGACGCCTGGCCCGGGCGGGTGCTCAACACCCACCCCGCCCTACTGCCCGCCTTCCCGGGCTGGCACGCCGTGGAGGAGGCCCTGGCCGCCGGTGTCAAGGTGACGGGGGTGACCGTGCACGTGGCCACCGTCGACGTCGACTCGGGGCCGATACTGGCCCAGGAGGCGGTGGCCGTCATGCCCGGCGATACCGTCGAGACCCTGCACGAGCGCATCAAGGTGGTCGAGCACCGGCTGTACCCCGAGACCATCAGGCGGTTCGTCGAGGACATGGAGGAGGCTCGGTGAGGGCGCTGCTGTCGGTGTGGGACAAGACCGGGCTCGACGACCTGGCCCGCGGGCTTCACGACCTCGGTTGGGAGTTGGTGGCCAGCGGTGGCACGGCCTCCGCGCTGGTCGACGCGGGCCTGCCCGTTACCGCCGTGGAGGACGTCACGGGCAGCCCCGAGATGCTCGATGGCCGGGTGAAGACCCTCCACCCGGCCATCGCCGGCGGCATCCTGGCCGACCGTTCCAAGCCGTCCCACCTGGCCGACCTGGAGGCCCACGGGATCGGGGCCATCGACTTGGTCGTATGCAACCTGTACCCGTTCGTGGCTCGGCCCGGGATCGAGACCATCGACGTGGGTGGACCCACGATGGTCCGGGCCGCGGCCAAGAACCACGCCCACGTGGCCGTGGTGGTCGACCCCGCCGACTACGGGCCAGTCCTCGACGAACTGCGGGCCGCCGGGGCCTTGCCGGCGGCCACCCGCCGGCGCCTGGCCCGGGCCGCCTTTGCACATACGGCGGCCTACGACGCGGCCATCGCCACGTGGCTCACGCCCGCCCCCACCCACGAGGAACCGCTGCCGCCCACCCTGCACCTAGCCCTGGAGCGGGCCGGCGAGCTGCGCTACGGCGAGAACCCCCACCAGGCCGGGGCCCGTTACCGGGCCATGGGGAGGCCCGACGACTTCTGGTCGTCGGTCCGCCAGCTCGGGGGGATGGAGCTGTCCTACCTGAACGTCGTCGACGCCGACGCCGCCTGGCGGTTGGCCCACGACCTGGCCGCCGGCTTGGGCGACCGCCCGGTGGCGACCATCATCAAGCACGCCAACCCGTGCGGGGTGGCGGTGGCCGATGCCGTCGCCGTGGCTTACGAGCGGGCCTTCGAGTGCGACCCCATGTCGGCTTTCGGCGGGATCGTGGCCCTGACCCGGGCGGTCGACGAGGAGCTGGCGGCCGAGATGGCGGCCAACCCCAAGGCCGACGTGGTGATCGCCCCCCAGTGGTCGGACGGGGCCGTCGCCCTGCTGGCGGCCAAGCGCAAGAACACCCGCCTGCTGGCTGCGCCCGCCCCGCCGGCCGAGGGCCTCCACCTGCGCCCGGTGGGCGACGGCTGGTTGGTGCAACAGCCCTACCGGTTCGGGGCCGGCCGCGACGCCTGGCAGGTCGTGTCCAAGGCCCGGCCGACCCCCGACCAATGGGTCGACCTCGAACTGGCGTGGCGGGTGTGTGCCCACGTGAAGTCCAACGCCATCGTGCTGGCGGCCGACGGCATGGCCGTGGGCATCGGGGCCGGCCAGCAGAACCGGGTCGACCCCGGTGAGATAGCCGTGCGCAAGGCGGCCGGCCGGGCCAAGGGCGGGGCGTGCGCCAGCGACGCCTTCTTCCCCTTCCGCGACGGCCTCGACGCCGTGGCCGCGGCCGGGGTGGCGGCCGTTATCGAGCCGGGTGGGAGCGTCCGCGACGCCGAGGTCATCGCCGCGGCCGACGAGCACGGCATCGCCCTGGTGTTCACGGGCGAGCGCCAGTTCCGCCACTGATGGGGGCCGAGCTGCTCGACGGTTCGGCCGTGGCCGCCGCGATCCGCTCCGAGCTGGCAGCCCGAGTGGCCGCGCTGGTCGAGGTCGGCGTCAGGCCCGGGCTGGGCACCGTCCTGGTGGGCGACAACCAGGCCAGCGCGGCCTACGTCCGCCTCAAGCACCAGGACTGCGCCGAGGTGGGCATCGCCTCTTTCGGTGAGCACTTGGCGGCCGACGCCCCGGCCGAGCAACTGGCCGAGGTGATCGACCGCTACAACGCCGACCCGGCCGTCGACGGGTTCCTCGTGCAGACGCCCCTGCCCCGCCACCTCGACGAGCAGGCCACCCTGCTGGCCGTCGACCCGGCCAAGGACGTCGACGGGCTCCACCCCGTCAACCTGGGCAAGCTCGTGCAGGGTGCCCAGGGCACGGTCCCGTGCACCCCGGCCGGGATCTGCGAGCTGCTGGTGCGCCATGGCGTGCCCATCGAGGGCCGCCACGTGGTGATCATCGGGCGGGGGTTGACCATCGGCCGCCCCCTGGCCAACCTGCTGGCCCTGAAGCGGCCCCACGCCAACGCGGCGGTCACGGTCGTGCACACGGGGGTGGCAGACCTGGCCTATTACACCCGCCAGGCCGACATCCTGGTGGCCGCGGCCGGCTCGCCCGGCCTGGTCAAGCGCGACTGGGTGAAACCAGGGGCGGCGGTCGTGGGGGCGGGCGTGACCATGGACGGGCGCAAGGTGCTGAGCGACGTGGAGGATGCCGTGGCTGATGTGGCCGGATGGATCACGCCCCGGGTGGGCGGTGTGGGGCCGATGACGCGTGCCATGTTGTTGCGCAACGCCGTCGAGCTGGCCGAGGCCCGGGCGGCCACGGGAGTGCGCCGATGACTCGCATCGCCGACCTGCTGATGGCGGGCAGGACGTACTCGTTCGAGTTCTTCCCCCCCCGCAACGACGAGGAGCAGGCCGTCCTGGTGAGGACCCTGCGCGACCTGGAGCCCCTCGACCCGTCGTTCGTGTCGGTCACCTACCGGGGCGGGGCCGCGTCGCGCCAGCGCACCCACGACCTGGTGGCGGGCATGCTGCGCACCACCACGCTGACTCCCATGGCCCACCTGACCTGTGTGGTCCACACCCGGCTCGACCTGGCCGAGATCCTGGTGAACTTCCGCAAGGCGGGACTGGAGAACGTGCTGGCCCTGGGCGGCGACCCGCCCCCCGACAGCGAACCGGGCGTAGGCGAGCTCAAGCACGCCATCGAGCTGGTCGAGCTGGCCCGGGCCATCGGGGGCTTCTCCATCGGGGTGGCCGCCCATCCCGAGCTGCACCCGGCCTCGGGCGGCGACCGGGCCTTCGACCGTGACCGCCTGGCCGAGAAGCTGGAGGCGGCCGACTTCGCCATCACCCAGCTGTTCTTCCGCCTCGACGACTACGCCGGGCTGGTCGACGACCTGGCCCAGCGGGGCGTGCGCAAGCCCGTCCTGCCCGGCATCATGCCCATCACCAACCTCAAGGCCGTCCAGCGCATGGCCCAGCTCTCGGGCTCCGAAGTGCCACCCGAGGTGGTGGCCCGCCTGGAGTCGGCCGGGGACGACCCCGAGGCGGTGCGGGCCGAGGGCATTGTCATGGCCACCGAGCTGTGCCGCGACCTGCTCGACACCGGTGCCCCCGGCCTTCACTTCTACACGCTCAACCGATCCACCGCGACCCGAGAGATCTACGCCAACTTGGGCCTCACGCCCGGCTGAACCGGCACGTCACTCGACGAACTCATGCGCCGCCCCGAGCAAGTCGTAGGTGCGCGCCGCCCGCCGGTCGCGGGTGAGGAGCGTGCGCCCTCGGCGTCGAGCGGCCTCGCCGACGAGAGCGTCGTAGGTGGAGCCGCCCCGCACGCCTCGTGTGGCCAGGGCCCCGAGCAGCTCGGCCTGCTCCTCGGCTGCGAGCCAGCAGGGCTCACCGAAGGCAGCGTTGAGGGCCCGGGCTGCATCCAGCCCGCTGACCTGAGCCGAGCCGGGCAATCGCGTAAGGACTGAATAGCACTCGAAAGCGGCATGGCCGGCCAGGACCGGCGACCGGCGGGCGACCGCTCGGACGCAGTCCTCGTGGGCCGCATGCGCCTCGTCCAGGTAGGCGACGGCGACGCTGGTGTCGACAGCCCATCCCGCCCCGGCCTCAGCGCTGGTCGGCATCGCGCAGGCCCTGCACGTCGGCATCGGTGAGGGGTTGCTGGCCGGGCAACCGTCGGAACACCGGGCGTCCCTCCACCCACTCCAGCGCCCTACCGCCCCCTGATCGACGCTCGATGCGGATCGTCTCGCCCTCCACCTGGAGCTCCAGCTCCGTTCCCGCGTCCAGGGCGAGCCGGTCTCGCACCGACTTGGGGATGACCACCCGGCCAGCCCGATCAATCGATACCATCATGGCAACCAGAATACCACTAAAGGTGATGCACCATGATGCGAACGAAGCTCATCACCGGCGGTGCTCGGCCGGTTGGTGCGCACCCACCAGGGGTCTGTGGCGGGACCGGGTGCGCTCCTTCATGTCATCAGAAGCCCTCATTTGTGTAGCAGCAGTCGTAGTGATAAGTGGTTCCTAGGTCAAAATTGACGTAGTAGTTACTGTTCACATCGGTGTAGGAGTAGTACGACCAACCATTCGTCGTGCAAGAGTAACCCTGCGTCGCCGAGTACCCGGAGTCGTAGTACCAGACGTAGGCACAACTTCCGTCAGTCACGGGATCATAGATGCCACCTGCATAGAAGTTATCCCAGTCACATGTTCCGCTATACCACACCGACTCAGTGGCGACCGTCGTGCCGAAGTACACGGAGTGGACGGTGAGCGGGCCGACCGAATAGTGACAGGTAGCTTCGGCCGAGGGGAGCCTAGCAGTATGGAGACATGCTGCAAACAGCATCGCTACGGCAAACGCTGAAGTCTTCGCGAACCGCCTTTGGGGTAGCTTCTTATGGCAGGTTGATGTGCTCAACACCCACTGGCCTCCCACTCCGCGACGGCCCACCGATCGGCCTCCTCAACTACCCGGATAACAGTGACGAAGCGTGGTGATGACGGAGCCGTGACGCCGTAGACGATGGACCTGTCCGGGAGATGGATCTCCGTGTAGCCGAACCGAAGAAGGTGTTGTCTGTCCTCAAGGAAGGAGTGCAGAGCCTCCTGAGGTGATGAGTACACCGGAGGATCAGATGGCCGGCCTGAGAGGTTCGGAGGCGGCGCAACTCCAGGCGGGGTCGTGCAAAGCGCGACGGGAGGCGGCTCCTCGCGGTGCTCCGATGCCATGACCAAGGCGATGCCGCTCTCCAACGGTCTACGCTCGATCTGGCCGAGCAACCGCGCGAGACGCTCAGGGCTGGTGTCGAAAAGGTTCACTTGGAGGTTACGACAGGACGTGCGTAGCTCGTCAAGTGAAATGATCACCTGAGCCATGGACCTTCCAGGAAGTGATTCAGGAACTGAGGCCCGAGATATTGCACGAGTGGATTGTGAGGCCGGGAGAGTGGGCGTACCGGGATCCGCGGGCCACCTGGCTTCCATGCTGCCGGTAGTTGAGATCCAGTTGATCACGAGTTGCGAATCTGCCGGCTCACGTGATCCATCCGGACTAGGTCCGATGAGTGGACCCGAGAAGCCGGACGGGACTGCGATGGTCACCGGCAGTTCGGACCCGCATCCCAATCGATCAGCAGCTCCCGCTGAAGGAGCGGAACGCCCATCCTGTGCCGCCAGAGTCAGCCCCCCGCCGATAGAGCGATGTACCAAGATTGAACAGACACCGAGTGCAATCAGCGTGACTGCGAGGAGAACAGCCCGGCTGACACGCCGATGTGCTGCTACGGCGATATCCGACCGATCGAAATGGGCGGGAGGGAGCGGGCGCCAACCCTTCACACAGAACCGCCCATCAGAGAACCGCCCATAAGAGAACTTACTGGGTCAGAGGATATCAGCGCGAGATGGGCCCGTCAACCAATCCAATAATTGTTTAGTTGGTTAGTGAGCTGGTCGTCCCCTGGACCGAGTCCGTTCGTGCGGTGGACCATGGTCTGCGCCGGCATCCGGGGGATGGGCCCCCGGGGGTCTCACTAACCTGCCGGGATGGCTCCTGAGAAGATCACGGTCGATGGTGACGGCCGGCTGAGCGTGCCCGACGAGCCCATCGTCCCCTACATCCGGGGCGACGGGATCGGGGTCGACATCTGGCCGGCCACCCAGGCGGTAATCGACGCGGCCGTGGCCCGCCACGGCAAGCAGATCGCGTGGATGCCCGTGCTGGCCGGCCAGCAGGCCTTCGATGAGACCGGCGACTGGCTTCCCGAGGCGACGGTGACGGCTTTTCGCGAGCACGTCGTGGGGATCAAGGGGCCTCTGACGACCCCGGTGGGGGGCGGGATCCGCTCGCTCAACGTGGCCCTGCGCCAGCTCCTCGACCTCTACGTGTGCCTGCGCCCAGTGCGGTGGTTCAAGGGCGTGCCCTCGCCCGTGCTCCACCCCGAGAAGGTCGACATGGTGATCTTCCGGGAGAACACCGAGGACGTGTACGCCGGGATGGAGGTCGAGCAGGGCACGCCCGAGGCCCGGCGGCTGATCGAGTTCGTGCGCGACGAGCTCGGCTGGCAGGTGCGGGAGGACTCGGGGATCGGGCTCAAGCCGATCTCGGTCACCGGGTCGAAGCGCCTCGTCAGGGCCGCGCTGAACTATGCGGTCGACCGGGGCCGAAAGTCGGTGACCCTGGTCCACAAGGGCAACATCCAGAAGTTCACCGAAGGGGCGTTCCGCCGCTGGGGCTACGAAGTGGCGGCCGAGGAGTTCGCGGGCCAGGCCGTCTCGTGGGACGACTGCGGGGGCCAGCCCGGCGACCGGGTCCTGGTGAAGGACACCATCGCCGACATCTTCCTCCAGCAGGTGCTGACCAGGCCCGACGAGTTCGACGTGATCGCCACCACGAACCTCAACGGGGACTACGCGTCCGACGCGTTGGCCGCCCAGGTCGGGGGGATCGGCATCGCCCCGGGGGGGAACATCAACTACGTGACGGGCCACGGCGTCTTCGAGGCGACCCACGGCACGGCGCCCCGCTACGCCGGCCAGGACAAGGTCAACCCCGGGTCGCTCTTGCTGTCGGGGGTGCTGATGCTCGAGCACATGGGCTGGCAGCAGGCGGCCGACGAGATCGTGCGGGCGCTGGAAGCCACCATCGGCGACGGGATAGTGACCTACGACTTCGCACGCCTCACCCAGGGGGCGACCGAGGTCCGCACGTCGGAGCTGGCGGCGGCCATCATCGAGCGCCTGTGAGCGCCGGGGCGGTGAAGGTGACGGTCGTGGGGGCGGGCTTCTACGGCTCGACCCTGGCCCAGCGGGTGGCCGAGGCCGGGTATGCCTCCGAGGTCGTGCTCACCGACGTGGTCGAGGGACGGCCCCAGGGCTTGGCCCTCGACCTCATGCAGGCCCGGCCCATCACCGGGTTCCGCACCCGGGTCGTCGGTACCAACCGCTACGAGGAGGCGGCCGGCTCCGACGTGGCCGTCATCACGGCCGGGGTCCCCCGCAAGCCGGGCATGAGCCGTTCCGACCTGCTGGAGACCAACGCCGGGATCGTGGCCGAGGTCACCCGCCGGCTGGTGGAGGTGGCCCCCGAGGCGGTGATCATCGTGGTGACCAACCCCCTCGACGAGATGACCGCCCTGGCCGCTGAGGTGTCCGGCCTGCCCCGTGGCCAGGTGATGGGCCAGGCCGGGGTGCTCGACACCGCCCGGTTCCGCCACTTCCTGGCCGAGGCCGCCGGGGTGGAGCCGGCCGAGGTGAAGGCCATGACCCTGGGGTCCCACGGCGACACGATGGTGCCCGTGCCGTCGCTGGCCTGGGTGGGGGGCAAGCGGCTGGCCGACGTGCTCGACGCAGCCGCCATCGACGCGGCCGTGGCCCGCACCCGCGACGGCGGGGCCGAGGTCGTCGGGTTGCTCAAGACCGGTTCGGCCTACTTCGCGCCGGCCGCGGCCGCCGAGGCCATGGTGCGGGCCGTGGTGACAGGCGAGGGCGAGATGCTCCCGGTCAGCGCATGGCTCGACGGCCAGTACGGCATCTCCGGCGTGTACCTCGGGGTGCCCGTCGTGCTCGGGCCGTCGGGGGTCTCCAAGGTCGTCGAGCTCGACCTGGCCGACGACGAGCTGGCCGCCCTGCGGGCGGCCGCCGAGGCCGTGCGGGCCAAGCAGCAGGAGGCCGTCGCGCTGGCCGGCTGAACCACGGGTGAGGACGAGCACCAGGCGCCGTCCCCACTCTGGGTGGTCCAAGCAGCAGACGTTCGTCTCATCTCACCACGGTCGTTCACCGCCTTGGGCTTCCTCGGCGGCCTGGGCACGCATCATCTCGACGCTCAGCGCGGTGACCATCCCTCCCGGGTCCCCCCACTCGTCACGGTCGAAGTCGCCCCACCCTGAGGCGCCCGCCGGTAGCCGTCCACCCGGGCCCTGTCGATGGAAGCCACGTGCTGGGGGTTGGGAGGCGTCCTCAGCGGTCGTCGCGGCCCCGCGAGCGCAGCATCATGAACAGCGGGGCGGCCACGAACGATCCCAGGGTGACCGGGGCCATCATGAGCGAGGCCGTGCGCAGGCCCTCGGACTGGGACATGAGGCTGAAGCTGAACATGGCCAGCACGACCACGAACAGCAGCACGGGTATCCCGATCAGGACATCGGACGGCCGTGACTTGCGGGCGGGGACGTCGTCCTCGTGCAGGTGGGCCAGCGGGTCGGACCAGTCGCCGTCGCCCTCGCCGCCGTCCCCGTCCGGTGACCAGTACTGCGGGCGGGGGGTCGTGCCGATGGCCCGGTCGTAGGCCCGGCGCTTGTCGGGGTCCCCGAGCACGGCCCAGGCGGCGTTGATGGCCGCCATCTGGGCCCGGGCCTCGGGCTCGGCCCCGGGGTTGGCGTCCGGGTGGTGGCGCTGGGCCAGGCGGCGGTAGGCCCGGCGGACCTCGTCATGGCTGGCGTGGGGAGCCACGCCCAGCTTTTCGTAGTGGGTCCGCATCGCCGACCATGATGGCCCATACCGTGTTGGACGCGATCGACGAAGCCCCCCACCCGCCCGGGCCCGGCCCCCACTGGGAGGAGTCGTGGTCGTTCGACTTCGTGGCCGCCGACGGCCTGCTGGCCGGTTATGCCCGCCTGGCCGTGCGGCCGGCCGACGGGCGAGCGTGGTGGTGGGCCGCGGTGGTGGGCCAGGGCCGGCCCTACGTGCTGGTGCGCGAGCACGACGTCGACCCGCCCCGGCCTCCCGGCCTGGAGATCAGGGCCCCGGGGCTGTGGGCCGAGGCGTACTGCGAGCAACCGTTCGAGCATTGGAGCGTCGGCCTGGAGGCCTTCGCGGTCGCCTTCGACGACCCGCAGGACGCGGTGGGCGACGAGCGGGGCCTGCCGCTACCGCTCGGGTTCGACCTGGGCTGGGAGCCCGACGCGCCCGAGCCCGAGGTGGACGGTCCCGGGTCCTACGGCCAGGCGTGCGCCGTCCACGGTGAGGTCCTCGTCGGCCGGGAGCGGCTAGCCGTGGACGGCACGGGCCGGCGGGCCCACCGGTGGGGCGAGCGGGACTGGTGGCAAGGCTCTGGTCCTGGCGGCCCAGGTGAAGCGCTCGTGCGGCTGGACGGGCGGGGGATGGTCGAGTGGCCCGAGCCGCTCTACCAGGCGCCCGTCCTGGTGCCCGGGCCGGGCGGGCGGACGGCCCGGCTGGCGCGGGCCCTGTGCCGGGCCCCGGGGGGCGGTCTGGCCTGGTTCGAGAAGCTCAGCGGCTGAACTCGGGGGCGTCGCGGATGGTGTCCCAGGCCCGCTGGTCGGCCGCCTGCCAAGACCAGAACGACACGCCTTGGGCCCCGTGCTCGTGGGCCGTGCGCATGAACCGCTGGAGCTCGTCGGGCGGAGGCACGCCGGGGCGGCCGCCTTCGGGGGCACCGTCGTAGGCCTGGCCCACCGGGAAGATGGGCTTGCCGAACTGGGCCAGGTCGGCCATGGCCCCGGCCACGTCGGTGTCGGGCTGGCGGTTGAGCCAGTAGACCATGGGGGCGATGGCGTCGAAGCGGGCCACGACCTCGGCGTAGGGGAAGATGGCCTTGGTCCAGTTCGACGGGCGGGGCACGGTGGCGATCAGCGGGTAGCCCTCCCCGGCCACCTCCCGCAGGCCGTCGCCGTAGGCCGTGGCCGCCGCCGCATTGATGTGGGTGCCCTCGGATCGGGTCTCGATGTCGGCCGAGAAGCCGTCGATGCGGTGGCCGTCGGGCGTGCGGTAGTTGATGGCCTCGGCCGCCCGGGCCACGTCGGCGCCGGTGTCGATGAGCCGCGGGAAGTCCCACCCGTAGACCCGGATACCGGCCGCGTGGGCCGCGGGGAGCACCTGGTCGAGGAACGGGCCGGCGTAGAACCCGTTCCACGACGACCCGGTGCGGACGTAGATGTGGGTCAGGCCCACCTCCCGGGCCCGGGCCACGATGGCCCCCACGTCGCCCCCGTCGGACTTGTCGGGCTGCCACATCCACATGCCCTTGCCAAAGGGCAGGCTGGGCGGCAGCTCGACGGTGGCGGCCTCGGCCTCGGCCGCTACCCGGCCCGGCCCCAGGCCGAGGGCGAAGCCCAGCAACCCGATCCGCGACATGGCCACCGTGGAGGCCACCAGCGTGAGGACGGTGGCCGCGGCCCACAGGCGCAGGTGGCCGGTGGGCAGGGCCCGCACCCCGGGCCGGGACGGCCTCGGGGGCAGGTGGCGCTGGACCGAGACCGCGTCCCGGCGGGCGTCGCGGTCCTCTTCGATTGATATGAGCACGTTCGATTACAGGCTGTTTCCCCGTGCCCGAACTGCCCCGGGCCCCAGCCCCCTCCCTGGCCCAACAGGTTCGACCCCGCCGGCCCAGTCCCCTTTTTCAATCGCCGCCGCGCAGCGTCTCCCGCCGGACCTCCTCGATGGCCTGGGTGACCTTGATGTGGCGGGGGCAGGCCTCGGTGCAGTTGAACGCCGTGCGGCAGCCCCACGCCCCGTCCCGGCCTCCGAGCCCGGCCAGGCGCTCGCTCTTGGCCTGGTCGCGAGAGTCGAACACGAACCGGTGGGCGTTGACGATGGCGGCCGGCCCCACGAACTGCTCGTTGGTCCAGAACACCGGGCACGACGTCGTGCACGCCGCGCACAGGATGCACTTGGTGGTGTCGTCGAACCGGGCCCGTTCCTCGGGGGACTGGAGGCGCTCGCGGCTCCCCGGGGGTGGCGGGTCGGCCTTGAGCCAGGGCTGCACCGAGCGGTACTGCTCGAAGAAGGTGCTCATGTCGACGACCAGGTCCTTGACCACGGGCAGGCCCCGCATGGGCTCGACGGTGATGTCGGGCCCGACGTCGCGGATGAGCAGGATGCAGGCCAGCCGGTTGCGGCCGTTGACCACCATGGCGTCGGAGCCGCACACCCCGTGGGCACACGACCGGCGGAAGGCCAAGGTGCCGTCGTGGTGCCAGCGCACCTCGTGGAGGGCGTCGAGCACCCGGTCACCGTCGTCCATCTCCAGCGCGTAGGACTCCCAATGGGGGGCCTTGTCCACCTCGGGGTCGAAGCGCAGGACGCGCAGGTTGACCGCGACCTTCACGGGGCTCAGTACTTCCGTTCCATCGGCTGGTACTGGCCGCCTTCGACAGGCCGGTAAGCGAGGGACAGGCGGCCGTCCGGGCCCCTCGAGACGAGCGAGTGGCGCATCCAGTGGGCGTCGTCGCGGTTGGGGTGGTCGTCGCGGAAGTGGGCCCCCCGGCTCTCGGTGCGGGCCAGGGCAGCCACCACCACGGTCTCGGCCAGGTCGAGCAGGAAGCCCAGCTCGAGGGCTTCGGTGAGGTCGTAGTTGTAGCGGTCGCCCTTGTCGTCGATGGCTACGTCGCGGTAGCGGTGGCGCAGGCCTTCGATAGTCGCCAGGGCGGCCGTCAGCGACTCCCCGGTGCGGAACACCGAGGCCTTGTCGGTCATCTCGGCCTGGAGGGCGGAGCGCACGTCGGCCACCTTCTCGGGGCCGCTCGACGCCTTGAGGCGCTCGATGGTGGCCGCCACCGGTCCGGCGGTGTCGTCGGGTACCTCCGGCTGGGCCGCGCCGGCCACGAACTCGGCCATCCGGGCTCCCCCTCGCCGGCCGAACACGACGATGTCGAGCAAGGAGTTGGTGCCCAGGCGGTTGGCCCCGTGCACCGACACGCACGCGCACTCCCCGGCTGCGAACAGGCCGGGGACGACGGTTCCGGCCGCGTCCCGCACGACCTCGGCGTGGACGTTGGTGGGGATCCCGCCCATGGCGTAGTGGGCCGTCGGCTGGATGGGCACGAGGTCGGTCTTCGGTTCGAGGCCCTGGTAAGTGCGGACGAACTCGGCTATGTCGGGCAGCTTGGCGTCGATCTGCTCGGGCGGCAGGTGGGTGAGGTCGAGGTGGAGGTAGTCCTTGTCCTCGCCACACCCCCGGCCCTGGCGGACCTCGGTGAGCATGGCCCGGCTGACCATGTCGCGCGGCGCCAGGTCTTTCACGGTGGGGGCGTAGCGCTCCATGAACCGCTCGCCTTCGGCGTTACGCAGGATGCCGCCCTCGCCCCGGGCCGCCTCCGACAGGAGGATGCCGAGCTTGTGGATCCCGGTGGGGTGGAACTGGAAGAACTCCATGTCCTCCAAGGGCAGGCCGTGGCGCAGGAGCAGGGCGGGGCCGTCGCCCGTCAGGGTGTGGGCGTTGGACGAGACCTTGAACATCTTCCCGAACCCGCCGGTGGCGAAAAGTACCCCCCGGGTGGCGAACACGTGCAGGTCGCCGGTGGCCTGCTCGTAGGCCACCACCGCGGCCACTTCACCGCCGCTCCCGAAGGCCAGGTCGAGCACCTGGAGCTCGTCGTGGAAGTCGACGCCCCGGGCCAGGCACTGCTGGTAGAGGGTCTGCAGGATCATGTGGCCCGTACGGTCGGCCGCGTAGCAGGCCCGGCGCACGGGCGCCTCGCCGTGGTTGCGGGTGTGGCCTCCGAAGCGGCGCTGGTCGATGCGCCCGTCGGCCGTGCGGTTGAAGGGCAGGCCGAAGTGCTCCAGTTCGATCACGGCGTCGACCGCCTCGCGGCACATGATCTCGGCCGCCGGCTGGTCGACGAGGTAGTCACCGCCCTTCACCGTGTCGAAGGCGTGCCACTCCCAGGAGTCCTCCTCGACGTTGGCCAGGGCCGCGCACATGCCGCCCTGGGCCGCGCCGGTGTGCGAGCGAGTGGGGTAGAGCTTGGTGATCACGGCCGTGCGGCAGCGCCCGGCGCACTCGATGGCGGCCCGCAGGCCCGCGCCTCCGGCGCCGACGATGACGGCGTCGTAGCTGTGGTGGTGGACTGTGGGGGGCCCTCCGCTCACAGCCAGGTCCTCCCGCTCAGGCGCAGCGTGAGCAGGTGCCTACGAGGTCGAGGCGGTGGAAGTCGGTACGGAAGCCGGTCCGGGCCGCCACTTCGTCGATGGCCTTGGCCATGGTGCGCTCGAAGCGGGGGGGCACGGTGTAGTCGTCGACCGACCCGCACGACTGGCACACGAGGTGGTGGTGATGGCTGGTCAGCTCCTCGGCCAGCTCGAACCGGGAGAACTCGTCACCACCTTGGACTTTGCGCACCACCCCGGCCTGCTCCAGCACCGTGAGGTTGCGGTACACCGAGCTCTGGGGCACCGACGAGCCGGTGGCCAGGATCTCGGGTATCGACAGCGGCCGCCCGGCCGCGGCCAGCACGTCGACGAGGGCCTGGCGCCCGGGCGTGTAGCGCTGGTGGACAGTGCGCAGGCGAGTGGTGGCGGTGTCATGCAGCTCGGTGGTCTGGAGGTCGGACGGCACGGCGAGCCAGCCTACCGGGGCCGGGGCGAGTGCCGGGCCGGGCCTCAGGCGATGTCGAGCCGGCCCTGGAAGATGGCGTCGATGCTCGTACGCCCACCGCCTGGTGTCACGGTCACGCGGTACGGGCCCCCGTCGAACGTCACTCTGGTCACCTCCTGGCGCCGGTCGGGCCACTGGACGTCGAGCGAGCCCTCGACCAGGACGGCTCCCGGCCCGAGCAGGTCGAGGGGTGCCGGGTCGCGACGTACGACCACGCCTCCCCGGGACACCAGCACGGTCTGGTCGTCGGCCGTGAAGCGCACGCTGTCGCGGGGGGCGGCGATGCCTGCCTCCCCGACCCCCACGGCCGCGCCCGCGGTGTAGGTGCCGGCGGTGAACCGCCGGGGGGCGCCGTCGAGGCGGTACATGACCCCCTCGGGCCCGACCTCGACGTAGGTGGCCCCCAGCACCAGTTCGCCCCCGCCGGACAGGGGCAGGGGAGTGCCCCCGTCCCACGAGATCGTCACCCGGCGGCCCCCCACGATCGCCTGCTCGATCTCCAGGCGGCCCTCGCCCCGTTCGACGGCGGTGATGGTAAGGGGCGTCTTGAGGGCTTGGACCTGGGCCTGCTCGGCGACCACCCGCTCGGCCGTGCCCCGTACGAACGCCTGGCCCTCGCCGGGCACGACCTCGACCTCGTCCGGGCCCCGGCGCTCGACGGCCGGCACGCCGCTGACCAGCGAGGTGCGTTCGTCGAGCAGGTGGACGCCGACCACCGCGAGGTCACACAGCAGGATCACGCCGATCACGTAGGCGAGGGCCCTTTCCACGGCCCGCCACAGTAGGCGGGGACCACAACCAGGAGGCGGCCGGTACGGTGATCGCCATGTCGCGCCCCACGACCCTCGGCGAGCTGCGGCGCTCGGGCTGGCAGTCGGTGCCCGTCAAAGAGGAGGTGCGGCGCAACGTCGCCCGCCGGGTGGCCGCCCGTGAGCCCCTGGTCAGCGGCGTGCTCGGCTTCGACGACACCGTGCTGCCCCAGTTGGAGAACGCCCTGCTGGCGGGCCACGACGTGATCCTGCTGGGCGAGCGGGGCCAGGCCAAGACCCGCATCATCCGCGCCCTGGTCGAGCTGCTCGACGAGGAGGTGCCGGTGGTCGCCGGCTCGGAGATCAACGACGACCCCTATCACCCGGTGTCGCGCTACGCCCGCGACGTCGTGGCCGAACTGGGCGACGAGGCCCCCGTCGAGTGGGTCGGGCGCCAGCAGCGGTTCGGCGAGAAGCTGGCCACCCCCGACACGTCCATCGCCGATCTGATCGGCGAGGTCGACCCCATCCGGGTGGCCGAGGGCCGCTACCTGTCCGACGAGCTCACCCTCCACTACGGCCTGGTGCCCCGTACCAACCGGGGGATCTTCGCCATCAACGAGCTACCCGACCTGAGCGAGCGCATCCAGGTGGGCCTGCTCAACGTGCTGGAGGAGCGCGATGTCCAGGTGCGGGGCTACAAGGTGCGCCTGCCCCTCGACGTCCTGCTGGTGGCGTCGGCCAACCCCGAGGACTACACCAACCGGGGCCGCATCATCACGCCTCTCAAGGACCGCTTCGGCAGCCAGGTCCGCACCCACTACCCGCCCGACTCGGCCACCGAACTGGCCGTCGTCCACCAGGAGTGGCGGGCACCGGCCACGGGCGGGGGCGGCCCTCGGGTCGAGGTGCCCGGCTTCATGGCCGAGATCGTGGCCACGATCAGCCAGCAGGCCAGGCGCCACCCCAACGTCAACCAGCGTTCGGGGGTCTCGGTGCGCCTGTCGGTGGCCAACTTCGAGACGATGGTGGCCAACGCCGTGCGCCGGGCGCTGCGGCTGGGCGAGGCCGTGGCCGTGCCCCGGGTCAGCGACCTTGGGGCAGTGGTGGCGTCCACGGCCGGCAAGCTGGAGATCGAGACCTTCGACGGGACCGAGGCCGACGACGTGATCGCCAAGCTGGTCAGCTCGGCGGTGCACGCCGTCTTCCGCCAGCGGGTGGTCGGGCTCGGAACTGTCACGTCGGACTTCGAGGGCGGCGCCACGGTCGAGGTGGGAGAGGACGTGGCCTCGCCCGAGTACCAGAAGGTCCTGGCCCGCTTCCCTCAGCTCCGGGGGGCCGTCGCGGGTCTGGTGGAGGGCGAGAGCCCGGGTGCGGTGGCCTCGGCCGTTGAGCTGGTGCTCGAGGGCCTCCACCTCAGCCGCCGGCTGAACAAGGACGCGGTGGCCGGGCGGGCGACCTACCGGGGCCGGGGCTAGGGGCTGTAGATGGGCGGCCGGCACCGCTACTCGCGCTGGGACGGCACCCAGGCCGTGCCCGCGCTCGCCGGCCAGGACGTGCTGGACGCGGTGGCCGACGACTTGCTCTACCACGGCGACGTGAACGCCGCCCTGCGCCGCCTGCTCCAGGGCGGGTTCGAGCACGACGGGCGCCACGTCCAGGGCCTGCGGGACCTGCTCGAACGGCTGCGCGAGCGCCGCCGGAGCACCCTCGAGCGCTACGACCTGGGCGGCGTCTACGAAGAGATCGCCCGTGAGCTGCGGGACATCGTCGACGAGGAGCGGCTGGCGGTCGATGACGCCGAACGCCAAGCCCGGGCCTCGGGTGACAGCCGCCGGCGCGAGAACGGGGAGGCGGCCGCGGCCGAGCGCCGCCTGGAGCTCGACCTGCTGCCCGCCGACCTGGCCGGCCAGGTGGACGCCCTCAGGCGCTACCAGTTCACGTCGGCGCCCGCCGAGGCCCGCTTCGAGCGGCTCCTCGACCGCCTGCGACGGCAGCTGCTGGCTAGCCGGTTCAACGAGATGGCCGGGGCCATGCAGGCCATGTCGGCCGAGGACATGGCCCGTTTCAAGGACATGCTGGCCGCCCTCAACCGCATGCTCGACCAGCGGGCCCGGGGTGAGGAGCCCGACTTCGAGGCGTTCATGGACCGCTACGGCGACTTCTTCCCCGGGCACCCCCGTTCCCTCGACGAGCTGCTGGAGCAGATGGCCCGCCAGATGGCGGCCATGCAGTCGCTCCTCGGCTCGATGTCACCCGAGCAGCGGGCCCAGCTCCAGGCCCTCTCCGACCAGCTCCTCGACGACGTCGACCTGCGCTGGCAGGTAGACCAGTTGGGCCGCAACCTCCAGGCCGCCTTCCCGCAGATGGGGTGGGGCCAGGGATATGGCTTCGAGGGCGACGACCCCCTGTCGATGACCGAGGCGGCCGCGCTCATGGGCGAGCTGAGCCGGCTCGACCAACTCGAGAACCTCCTGGTCAACGCGGCCACCCCCGCCCAGCTCTCCGAGGTCGACCTCGACGCCGCCCGCGCGCTGCTGGGCGCGGACGCGGCCGCCGACCTCGACCGCCTGGCCGCCCTGGGGCGGGCACTGGAGGAAGCCGGACTGGTGGCCCGCAAGGAGGGGCGCTCCGAGCTCACCCCCCACGGGATGCGGAGGCTGGGCCAGAAGGCCCTGGCCGACCTCTTCGCCGGCCTGGCGCCCGACCGCTTCGGGGGCCACGCCGTCGACCGGGCGGGCGCGGGCCACGAGGCCACCTACGAGACCAAGCCCTACGAGTACGGCGACCGCTTCGAGCTCGACATCGAGCGCACCGTGCGCAACGCCGTGGCCCGGGCCGGGCCGGGTGTGCCCGTCGGCCTCCGTCCCGAGGACTTCGAGGTGGCCCGCACCGAGGCCCTGACCCGCACGTCGACGGTCCTGCTGCTCGACCTGTCGCTGTCGATGCCCATGGGCGACAACTTCCTGGCCGCCAAGAAGACGGCTATGGCCCTGCACGCCTTGATCTCGTCCCGGTTCCCCCAGGACTACCTGGGCCTGGTGGTCTTCAGCGAGGTGGCCCGGGAGCTGCGCCCCCAGGACCTGCCCGAGGTGTCGTGGGACTTCGTGTACGGCACGAATGTCCAGCACGCCCTCCAACTGGCCCGCCGGATGCTGGCCCACCGCGGCGGTACCCGCCAGGTGCTGCTGGTCACCGACGGCGAGCCGACGGCCCACACCAGGCCCGGGGGCGACGTCTTCTTCCACTACCCGCCGGCGCGCCAGACCCTGGAGGCGACCATGGCTGAGGTCCTGCGCTGCACGGCCGAGGGGATCCGCATCAACACCTTCCTGCTCGACGCCACCGAGCGGCTGGAGGCGTTCGTCCGCCAGGTGGCGGCTGTGAACCGGGGCCGGGTGTTCGTGACCACACCGGGCAGCCTCGGCAGCTACGTTCTGCTCGACTTCCTCGACAACCGCCCGACGCTCAGGCGCCGCCCGGCCTCATAGGGTGCCCAGCCGAGCCTCGTAGAGCGAGAGCGTGCGTTCGTCGAAGGCGACCAGGCGGACGAGCTCGACCTCGGTGGGCGTGGCCGCCAGGGTGAGGACGGCGATGGTGGCCGCCTCGTCGGCCGGGTATCCGTAGACGCCCGTCGAGATGGCCGGGAAGGCCACCGACCGGGCACCCAGCTCGTCGGCCACCTCCAGGCAGCGGCGGTAGCAGGACGCCAGTAGCTCGGCCTCGCCCTCGTGCCCACCCCGGTAGACGGGGCCGACGGTGTGGATGACCCAGCGGGCGGCCAGCGCGAAGCCGGGGGTGGGCTTGGCGTCGCCCGTGGCACAGCCCCCCAGCCGGCGGCAGGCCTCGGCCATCTCCACCCACCCGGCGGCCCGGTGGATGGCCCCGTCGACCCCGCCACCGCCGGCCAGGGCCTCGTTGGCGGCGTTCACGACGGCGTCGACCGCTTCTCGGGTTATGTCAGTTCGGGCTGCTTCGAGACGCATAAGTGGCCATTTTCCGACTTACGGGTTGCGCGCGGGGCCCCTGCGGGGCAATGATCTCACACAGTTGTAATTACATCGGTGCCAATCACATGAGGGGAGGCCCACCGATGGAGGTAGCAGCGAGCGGGCGGCGGGGCCACCGTTTCGACGTCGGTGACCGGAGCTGGCAAGTTCAGGCCAACTGCCTCGGAGTCGATCCAGACCTGTTCTTCCCGGAGCGGGGCATGTCGACGCGCGAGGCCAAGGCGGTGTGCCGGGCTTGCGTGGTGCAGCAGGACTGCTTGGAGTACGCCCTCGTCAACGGGGAGAAGTTCGGCATCTGGGGCGGGCTCAGCGAACGGGAGCGGCGCCGCCTGCGCCGCCAGCGTTCCCTGACCCGGCGCCCGGCCGCCTCGGCCTGACGGCCAGGCGGTGCTCGATCGTCCGGTCGGCGTCGAGGTCGAGCTCGGCCCAGCGGGCCGGGGGCACGGCCTCGAGCACTGACGCGGGGACCAACCCGACCAGTTCGGCCCGCTCCACCGGGGCTCGGGCGGCCACGAAGTCGTACACGTCGCCCGGGCCGGTCGACGCCGGCTCGACGAGGTTGCAGGACACCTGGGCCCGGCCCCCGAGGTCGAGGCCCAGGGACCTAACCGTCGGTGACCGCAGGTCGGCGGCGATCGACCGGGCAGTGGCCAGGGTTGCAGACGGGGCCAGCCAGAGGTTGTAGGCCACCAGTACGGGCCGTGCCCCCACGCAGATGGCCCCCGCCCGGGGATGGGCCACGGCCGGCCCGGCCGACGGCGTGATTGCCGACCAGGCCAGCCTCCTCACCTCGGGGAGGCCTCTTTCGGGCCCGTAGACGAAGCACGGGACCCCCAGCTTGCGGCCGGCCCAGGCCGCGAACCGGTCCCGGGCGGCGACGGCGTCGGCCAATGTTGCCCCGGCCAGGGGCACGAACGGCACGACGTCGACCGAGCCCAGCCGAGGGTGGGCGCCGACGTGGAGGCCCAGGTCGATGAGCCCCACGGCCGCAGTCGTGACCGCCCGGGCCGCCTCCTCGACCTCCGGCCCTGGCCCGCCCAGGGTCAGCACCGAGCGGTGGTGGTGGGGGTCGCTGTGCACGTCGAGCAGGCAGGGCTGGGCGGCGGCCACCAAAGCGTCGATGACGGCGCCGTCGGCACCCTCGCTCACGTTGATCACGCACTCGAGCAGCGCGGGGGCTCTGGCCATGGCCATCAAGCCTGCACCACGTCGGCCCCGGGCCCCACGCCGGCCCCGGGCCCCACGCCGGCGCCCGAACCGTTCGCCCGCCGTTCAACCGGCGTTCACCTGACGTACCGGGGTCGTTCACGGGCGGTCCCTACCTTGGGGAGCGATCGGATGTCCCGGCGCGATCGGGCCCCTTGGCCCTCGGAGAGGTGGCACAAGTGAAGCGACGGTTACATGGTTGGTTGGCGGCCCCGGCGCTCATCGTCTGCCTGGGGCTGGTCGCGGCGGCCTGCGGCGACAGCGGCGGTGGCGACGCGGGCTCGGGCGGCACGGGCGGGGGCGGGCCATCTCAGGTGCAGCTGGCGGCGGCCACCCTCAACGGCTCGGGTGCCACCTTCCCGCGGGCCTTCTACGAGGAGGTGATCCTGGCCTTCAAGGACGCCCAGCCGGCGGTCACCGTCAACTACGCGGGCGGCGGATCGGGCACCGGGCGCCAGAACCTGCAGGACGGTGTCGTCGACTTCGCAGGCAGCGACGGCCTGGTGAGGGCGGACGACGTCCCCAAGTACAAAGGTGAGTTCTTGTACTTCCCCACTGTCGTGGCCCCCATCACCGTCTCCTACAACCTGAGCGGGGTCGACCGCTTGTCCCTCAACGCCGACACGATCGCCAGGATCTTCCAGCGTCAAGTCACCGTGTGGAACGACCCCGCCATCGCGGCCACCAACGCGGGTGTGTCGCTGCCTTCGACCCCCATCGTGGTAGCCCACCGCTCCGACGGCTCCGGTACCACCGAGAACTTCACCAAGTACCTGGCGGCCGCCGCGCCCAACGTCTGGACCAGGGGCTCGGGCTCCACCGTCGAGTGGCCCACGGACACCCAGGCGGGCAACGGCAACACCGGCGTGGCCCAGATCGTGCAGTCCACCAACGGCGCCATCGGTTACGTCGACCTGGCCGACGCCAAGGCCAGCGGGCTCAAGTTCGCCTCGGTCATAAACAAGGCGGGCCAGCCGGTGACACCGACCCTGGCTGCGACCTCGGCGGCCCTCGACGGGGTGCCGGTCAATGCCGACCTCACGTACAACCCGCTGAACGCCGACGGGGCCACCTCCTACCCGATCTCAGCCCCGACGTGGGTCCTCGTCTACAAGAACCAGACCGACCGGGCCAAGGGCGAGGCCCTCAAGGGCTTCCTGACCTTCATGCTGACCGAGGGCCAGGAGCTGGCCGAGGACGTTGACTACGCTCGCCTGCCCGTGAGCCTCCAGCAGAAGGCACTGCAGAAAGTGAACGAGATCGTCGTCCCGGCCCCATGACGGCCACTCGGCTCCCGCCCCGGGCCAGCCTCCTCGGCAACCGCCGGCGCCTGGCGGACCGGGCGTTCCACCTCGGGAGCTGGCTGAGCGGGGCGGCCGTCTTCGTGGTGCTGGCACTCATCGCCTTCACGATGACGAACCGGGCCTGGCCGGCCCTGAGCGCGGAGGGGGTCAGCTTCGTGACCTCCTCCCGCTGGGCCCCCTCTCAGGACATCTACGGGGCCCTGGCCTTCATCAGCGGGACCATGCTCATCTCGCTCATCGCGCTGGCCCTGGCCGTGCCTGTCAGCATCGGGATCGCCCTGTTCGTGTCGGTGATCGCCCCCCGGTGGCTGCGCCAGCCCGTCGTCTACCTGATCGACCTGCTGGCCGCCATCCCCTCGGTGGTGTTCGGTCTGTGGGGCCTGCTGGTGGTGGCCCCGGTCATCGTGAGCTTCTACGACGACGTCTCCCGGGTGCTGGCCCCCGTACCACTGGTGGGCGGGATCTTCTCGGGGCCGGTCAACGGCAAGAGCCTGTTCACGGCCGGGATGATCCTCGCCCTGATGATCACCCCGATCGTCACCTCGATCAGCCGCGAGGTGTTCGACACCGTCCCCCGCAGCCTCAAGGAGGCGGCCTGGGCCCTGGGGTCGACGCGGTGGGAGATGATCCGAGGGGCGGTGTTCCCCCACAGCCGCGACGGGGTCATCGGGGGCGTCATGCTGGGCCTGGGCCGGGCCATGGGGGAGACGATCGCGGCCGCCCTGGTCATCGGGTCGAGCCCCCAGCTCACGGCCCGGATCTTCGGCAGCGGCGACGCCATGGCGGCCGTCATCGCCAACCAGTTCGGGGAGGCCGGCGGTCTACACCGCTCGGCGCTCATCGGTCTGGGGGTGCTGCTGTTCCTCATGACCATCGTCGTCAACCTGATCGCCCGAGCCATCGTGGCCCGCCAGGAGGCCCGTCTGGCAGGCCTGCGATGACCGCCACCGGCACCCGGCCCGCACCCGGGGCACCTCTGGCCCCTGGGCTCGGGGCGAGGCTCGTATCGACCCTTTCGGCCGGTCGGCGCTACCGCAACCGGCTGGCGACCTTGCTGATCTGCGGGGCGGTGGTCATCGCCGCCGTGCCCCTGGGGCTCGTGCTGATGTACGTCATCCGCAAAGGCGGGGCGATCGTCGACGTCCCGTTCTTGACCAGGGACATCCCCGTCAGCTCTCGCCGGCCGGGCCCGGGAATGGGCCCGGCGATCGTGGGGACGCTCCTGATCACCCTCGGCGCGGCCGCCATGGCGATACCCCTGGGGGTCTTCGCGGCCGTCTATGTCAACGAGTACGGCAAGGGGTCGCGGTTCGCTGCGGCTGTCCGCTTCCTCAGCGATGTGATGGCCGGGGTCCCGTCCATCGTCATGGGCCTGTTCATCTACACGGTGTGGGTCATCACCTTCGGTCAGTCGGGCTTCGCCGGGGCCATGGCCCTGGGCGCCCTGATGCTGCCCATCGTCATCCGCTCCACCGAGGCCATGCTCAAGCTCGTGCCCAACGATCTTCGGGAGGGGAGCGCGGCGCTGGGGGCCACCCGTTCGCGCACGATCCTGACGGTCGTGCTGCCCGCGGCCCTGCCCGGGATCACCAGCGGCGCGCTGCTGGCCATCGCCCGGGCCGCTGGGGAGACGGCGCCTCTGCTGTTCACCATCGGGGCGGCCAGGACCCTCAATCTCAGCCTCTTCGAGGGTGTCAACACCGCGCTGTCGACCCAGATCTTCGCCAACGCCCAGCAGCCGTTCCTGCCCGCCCAGGACCGGGCCTGGGGCGCGGCCCTCACCCTGATCGTGCTGGTCCTGGTGTTGACGGTCCTCGGGCGGCTCATCTCGTCGAGGTTCTCGACGAAGCGATGACACCTACGTTAGGCAGTCTTGGGATCGACGGCCGCGGGCTAGGAGCGAGGAGTGACGTTGGAGGCCGAGGAGCAGGGGGACGAGGACGAGATGAGTAGTGAAGCACCCCTCGATGTAGCCGTGCGCAAGCCCGACGTGGCTGTGCCCGCCCCCGGCCCGGCCCCGGCGGATGCCTCGAAGGAAGAGGCGGTCGTCTTCGAAGTCTCGGGGCTCGACGTGTATTACGGGTCGTTCCGCGCCCTTCGTGACGTGAACCTCACGGTCCCGAAGGGCAAGATCACGGCCTTCATCGGCCCCTCGGGTTGCGGCAAGACGACGCTGCTGCGGTGCCTCAACCGCATGAACGACATGATCCCCGGGGCTCGGGTCGAAGGCAAGGTCACCTACCACGGTGAGGACCTCTACGCCCCCGCGGTCGACCCCGTCGAGGTCCGGCGGCGGATCGGGATGGTGTTCCAGCGGCCCAACCCGTTCCCCAAGTCGATCTTCGACAACGTCGCCTTCGGGCCCCGCATCAGCGGCCAGCGAAAGGGCCTCGACGAGCTGGTCGAGCGCTGCCTGCGCAAGGCCGCCCTGTGGGACGAGGTCAAAGATCGCCTGAAGGTGCCCGCCACCTCGCTGTCGGGCGGCCAGCAGCAGCGGCTGTGCATCGCCCGGGCCATCGCCACCGAGCCCGAGGTGATCCTCATGGACGAGCCCTGCTCGGCTCTGGACCCCATCGCCACCGTCCGCATCGAGGACCTCATGCAGGAGCTCAAAGACGAGTACACGATCGTGATCGTGACCCACAACATGCAGCAGGCGGCCCGGGTCAGCGACATGACGGCTTTCTTCACGGCCGAGGTGAACGAGAAGTCCGACACCCGCACAGGGATCCTGGTGGAGTACGACCGTACGAACAAGATCTTCACCGGGCCGGCCGACGAGCGCACGGAGAGCTACGTCACCGGCCGGTTCGGTTGAGCGGCCGGGCCCACTTCGACGAGGCCCTCGATGCCCTGCGGGTCGACGTCGGGGCGCTGGGCGGGATGGCCGAGGACGCAGTGAGAGATTCCGCCGCCGCCCTCGTTGGGGACCGGCCCGAGCTGGCCGAGAGGGTCATCGCCGGCGACGACGAGATCGACCGGCTCTTCGTGGCCCTCGAGGAGAGGGCTTACCAGCTCGTGGCCCAGCAGGCCCCCGTGGCCCACGACCTGCGGTTCCTCATGGCTGTGCTGCGGGTCATCTCCGACTACGAGAAGACGGGCGACCGGGCCGTCTCGGTGGCCAAGGTGGCCATCGCCGAGTGGGAACGGGAGCCCCACAGCCTCACCCTGCTGGGTCGCATGGCCGACCTGTCCATCGAGTTGCTGGTGCAGTCGCGACGGGCCTGGACGGGCCAGGACTTGGTGAGGGCCCGCCAGCTCAAGGCGCGCGACGACGTGCTGGACGACTGCTACCGGCGGCTGGTGCGCCACCTGCTCGACCAGGGCTCGCCCGGGGCGAGCGGGCTCGTGCTCTACGCCCACTCGGCCGGCCGTCACTTCGAGCGGATCGCCGACCACGCGGTGATCGTGGGCGAGAGGGTCGCTTACCTTCTGACTGGGGACCCGGGAGCGCTGGCCGCCGAGGTCCGATGACGGTGCCCAGCCTGGGGCCGGAACGGCCTGTGAGCCGAAGACGACCTCGGCATCACGGCCGGGGCCTGTAGCCTGGGAGGACCATGGGAAGCATCGGAGCCCCAGAGCTGATCATCCTGCTCGTCGTGATCCTCCTGCTGTTCGGGTCCACGAAGTTGCCGAAGCTGGCCCGCTCGGTGGGCCAGGCGTCCAAGGAGTTCAAGAAGGGCGTCAGCGAGGGCGCTCGCGACGGCGACGACGGCGCGGCCGCCGACCAGCCCGACCCGGACGAGAAGGTCACCATGACCAAGGCCGAGCTCGACGCCATGCTGGCCGAGCGCGAGGCCAAGGCCCGCAAGGACCAGCCCCCTACAGCCTGAGGGCGGAGCACTGGGGGCCTATCTGCCCGGTGGCGTCCGGGACCTTGCCGTCGGTCCCGGGAACCGGGCGGCGGCCGCCGTCGTTCCTATGACCGGGGAGGAGGTCCCATCCTGGGAGGAGATCGCCCGTAAGTACGGGCGGTTCCTCTACACGGTGGCTTACCGCCTCACCGGCAACGACGACGACGCCAAGGATCTCGTGCAGGAGGTGCTGCTCCGGGTGCACAAGGGCCTCAAGACCTACCGGCCCGGCTCCATGGAGGGCTGGTTGAGCCGCATCACCACCAACGCCTTCCTCGACGATGCCCGCCGCCGCCGGCGCCGGCCGGCCGAGCCCCTGCCCGACCAGCCGGAGCGGGTCACGCCGCCATCGCCCGCGGCCGACGTCGTGCTGGCCTCCGAGGCCCTGCCCGAAGACGTGCAGGAGGCCGTACGGGCCCTGCCTCCCGGCTACCGGGCCACCCTCGTGCTGTCTGACGTCGTCGGCCTCAGCTACCAGGAGATCAGCGACACCCTGGACGTTCCCGTGGGAACGGTGCGCAGCCGCCTGCACCGTGCCCGGGCCCTGCTGAGGGAGGCCCTGGCGTGACGGCCGGTGGTACCGATGGGCCTGACCACCTGGGCGACCTGCTCTCGGGCCTGCTCGACGGCGAGCTGTCCCCGGGGGCCGACGCCGGCGCCAGGCGCCACCTGGAGGCGTGCCACGACTGTGCGCTGGAACTGGAGTCGGTCCGCCGGGTACGGGCCTGGGTGCGCGGCCTGCCCCCCGTCGAGCCCCCGTTCGGCTTCTACGAACGCCTGCTGGGCGACGAGCGGCGGGGCCTGGGAACGGCTCGCTGGCCGTGGTCGTCGCCCCGGGTGGGCGTGGCTGCCTTCGCGGCCAGCGCAGCCGCCGCCGTGGTGCTGCTGGGCCTGGCCTCGCCCTCGGAGCCGCCCGTCACCACGCCCGTCAGCCATTTCGTGGAAGCCCACGTCACCGGTGCATCCCTGGGCAGCGACCCCCTCAGCGGCCTGGCGCCCATCGGCGTCCCCGTGACCTTCAGCCGGTGACAACGCCGCCCCGGCGGCCCCCGGCCCGCGTCGCGGTAGCCCGCGTCCCGTTGGCGGCCGCGGTGGGGGCAGTGGTGGCGGTGGTGGCCTCCGTCACCGTCGCGTCGCCCCTGACTGCCGGTTCGACCGCTCCCCCGGCGGGCTTCGACGAGCAGCCCCTCCAGGCCGCCGGCCAGGCGGCCGCCGAGGTGGCCTTCGTCGGCGCCCTTCGGGTGACCTGGAGCGAGGGAGACCGGCGCCACAGCGAATCCCTGTTGGTGCAAGGCGGCGACGGCGCGGTGCTGGTCAGGGGTGGCAACCAGGTGCTGGCCTCCGAGGGGGCCCGCCTGGTCGAACACGCCGGCGGCCGGTGGGACCTGCTCTCGCCGCCCGGCAGCGCACCTGCGGGCCGGCCCGCCCTCAGGACGAAGTACCAGCTCACTTCTTACGGCGGGGAGCCGGTGGTGGGCCGTTCGACCCGAGTCGTCGAGGTCCGCCACGGGGGAGTGCTGCTCGAGCGGCTGTCACTCGACGACGAGACCGGTCTGCTGTTGCGGCGCGAGCAGTTCGCGGGCGGGCCGTCACCCACGCGGGTCGTCGAGTTCGAGACGCTGACGATCGGGGAGGCGACGGTGCCCACCGTGCCCACCCGGGTGTTCGACGCCGCCCCCGAGGTGGTGCCCGCCACCAAGGTGCCCTCGAGCGTCTCAGCCCCCGCCACGCTGGCCGGCGGTTACCGGCTGGTGGGCGTGTACAAGCGCGGCGGCGTCGCCCAGGTGGTGTACAGCGACGGCCTCTACGACCTCTCGGTCTTCCAGCAGCCGGGCCGGCTCGACCGGGGCAAGGGCCCGGCGGGCGACCCGGTGGTTGTCGGGGACCACCGCGGCTCGCACCTGGCGTGGGCCGGCGGCCACATCGTCACCTGGGAAGGTGGCGGCACCGTCCACACGGCGCTGAGCGACGCCCCCCTGGCCCAGTTGCTCCCGGCTGCAGCCTCGTTGCCCTTGGCCGGCTCGCCGTCACCGTTCCTGCGCCGCCTCCGCCAGGTCTGCCGGGCCCTGGTCCAGCCCTTCGCGGCCTGACCCCACGGGAAACCACGGGAAACCACGCGAAACCACGCGAAACCTGCGCGGGAATCGTGGGCAAAACGCCCACGATTCCCGCGCAGGTTTCAGGGGCGGTTCAGGGCGGTTCAGGGCGGTGGGGGCGGTGGGGGTCTTGGGGGCGTTCAGCGGGCGACGAGGCCGGCGCGCTCGAGGCGGCGGCGCCGGGCGATGCGCCGGCGTTCGCGCTCGGAAGCGCCGCCCCAGACGCCGTGGTCGATACCGTTGGCCAGCGCGTACTCCAGGCACGGGAGCTTCACGGGACAGGTCGCGCAGATGCGGCGGGCCACTTCGACCCCCACCCCGTCGCTGGGAAAGAAGACAGAGGGCGGCTCGCGCCGGCAGTTGCCTTCCGCCATCCATTCCGTGTCCATTGGACCTCCTTGCTGGCCCCCACGTACATCAACGGTGGCAACCTTCGTCCGGTTCCCTGTGTTTCTCCTGAGCGTTACCCGGCAACGTCATGAGCAATCACGTTCGTCTGTTCCTACGTAGGCGAGGGTGTGCCCGGATCGGCTTCCGGCCCGGGCACGAGGAAGTAGCCTCGGGCCTGCCATGGCCGACACCGCAGAAGAAACCGAACAGCAGCCCCCCAGGGGCCACGTCCGCATCGTCTACCTCGGGCCGGTGGCCCCCCACTGGGACGTCGTCTCCAGCTTCGGGGACCGCAACGTGATCGAGGAGTTCCGGCAGCGGGCGCTGGCCCGCCTCCTCCTGTTGCCGCCCCACGACCCCCAGTTCCGGCGGAACCGGGAGCGGGTCGTACGAGACGCCGAGCGTGAGGTCCTGCTCCTCGACTGGGACTTAGGCGTGCCTGACGACGACCTCGACGATGGGACGGTCTAGGCGCTTGCCCGGCCCGACGGGTCGACAGCCTGTTGTTGACGGCAAGCGCCTCCGACCGCGCGAGCGCCAGCGAGCCGGGCGGGGATGGGGGAGCACGGCGCAGCCGTGCGTCGGGGGCGCAGCCCCCGAGGTAACTAGGCGCTTGCCCGGCCTGCGCGCCTCGTGAGCCCGGGCGGGTCCCCGCCCCCCGGGGACAGATAGGCGCTGACGCGGTGCGCCGTCCTGTCCGGACGCGGGCGATGGCCGTCCTGCTGGCTCTTCTAGCCGTGCTTGCCGGGGCGTGCCTGGACGGTGGCCCCGAGGTCACCCCGTCGGTCCTCGAAGGGCCGGTGCGGCCCGTCGGGGCCGACGACGTGGCCGCCCTGGCCGGGGTCGGTTCGTCACTGGTCGAACCCCTCGTGCAGGCGTGGGCCTCCGACTACCGCCTGGTGGCCCCCGCCGTCTCGGTCGCCTTCGAGCCCCTCGTGCCCGTGGCGGCGGCCTCTCGGTTCGGAGCCCCCGGTCCCGACTTCCTGGCCACCGACGTTCCGCTCACGGTGGCCGAGGAGGACGAGCTCGGTGGGCGCGAGGAGGTCGTCCACGTCCCGTGGGCCACCAGCGCCATCGCCTTGCCCTACAACCTCCCGGGGGTGCCCGAACTACGGCTGTCCCCCGACACCGTGGGTGCCATCTTCTCCGGACGGGCCCAGCGGTGGGACGACCCCGCCATACGGGCCGACAACCCGGCTGCTCGCCTGCCCAGCCTCGCCATCGGGGTCGTGTTCCCCGCCGAGGCGTCCGGGACGACGGAGGTGTTCACCTCCTACCTGCAGGCGGCCGCGCCCGGGGGATGGGCGCTGGGCTCGTCGGCCACGCCCCCGTTCCCCCGGGGCCAGGGGGCGGCCGGCCCGGCGGCCGTCGTCGCGGCCGTGGGCGCCACTGCCGGCGCCATCGGTTACGCGCCCCTGGCCTATGCCCGCGCCGCCTCGGCCCCGGTGGCGTCCCTAGGCAACCGATCGGGCCGCTACCTGCAGCCCACACCCGCGGCGGTGAACGCGGCAATGGCCGGTGCGACGCTGCGGCCCGCCTCGCTGGCTGCCACCCTGCTGTTCACGCCCGAGGCCCCGGGGGCCTATCCCCTGTCCACCCTCACCTACGTCGTCTACCAGAGGACGGGGCCCGATCCCGCCCGAACGGACGCCTTACGCCACTTCGTCTCGTGGGCCCTGACGGAGGGCCAGCGCTACGCCGAGCCCCTGGGTTATGGCCCCGTGCCCCGCCAGTTCGCGGGTACGGCGCTGGCCGCGGTCGACCGTCCGCTGGAGGTCGAAGACCCAGAAGGCCCCGAGGAGTAGGCGGGCCGGCAGTAGGTGAACTCGGGGTGAACGCCCGGCAAAGTCGGGGCGGGACCGGGCCTCCGGTGCCCCCGGTGGCGCGCCGGCGCACCGCCGCCCCCGTATCGTGGGCCCGATGGAGCTGACGATCCCGACCGTGGCGGTGGTCGCCGCGGCGGTGGTGGTCGTCGGGTTCCTGGTCCTGGCCCGGCGGTCCCGGCGGGCCACGGTGCGGCGGGTGCTGGCCTTGAGCGCCCGCATGGGCGACGAGGGCCTGGAGCTCGAGGGCCGGGGCGGCATCGAGAGGTCTCTGGCCCGCCTGGAGCGCACCGCCGGGGCATCTATGAGCCGGGCCGACGAGGCCCGCCAGGGCCGTGACCGGATGGAGCTGGCCCTGGGCATGGTGCCCGAGGGCATCGTCGTGTGTAACGAGCAGGGCGAGGTCGTGTACCGCAACTCGGCCGCCGAGCAGTTCCTCGGGTCGGGCCAGCCCGAGGTCTTGGCCCAGGAGGCCGTCACCCGCCTCCTCAAAAGTGCCGTGGAGGGCCACGAGGTGTCGGAGTCGCTGGAGCTCTACGGGCCTCCTCGCAAGACCCTCGAGATCCGGGTGCGGTCGCTGGAGTCGGACTGGCGGGGCATCGGGGCCATGGCCGTGATCGAGGACGTGTCGGAGAAGGTGCGCCTCGAGGCGGTGCGGCGGGACTTCGTCTCCAACATCAGCCACGAGCTGAAGACCCCGGTCGGCGCCCTGGGGCTGCTGGCCGAGACGGTGGCCGGTGAGGACGACCCCGAGGTCGTCAGCCGCTTGGCGTCACGCATCCAGGCCGAGGCCCAGCGGGTGGCCCGCATCATGGACGACCTGCTCGATCTCAGCCGCATCGAGTCCGAGGAGACCCCGACCCGTGAGCCCGTGGCCGTTCACTTGGTCGTAGCCCAAGCGGCCGAACGGGTGCGGGTGGCGGCCGAGCAGCGGGGCATCCGCATCCGCATCGGTGAGCCGCCGCACACCCTCACCGTGCTCGGGGACCGCCGCCAGTTGGTGTCGGCCCTCTACAACCTCATGGAGAACGCCGTGAAGTACTCCGACCGGGGTTCGACCGTCGAGGTGGGGGGACGCACCGACGGCCACTGGCTGGAACTGCGGGTGCGCGACCACGGGATCGGCATCCCCGACCAGGACCTGGAGCGGATATTCGAGCGCTTCTACCGGGTCGACCGGGCCCGGGGCCGAGACACGGGAGGGACCGGCCTCGGCCTGGCCATCGCCCGCCATGTGGCCAATAACCACGGGGGCGACATCAAGGTGGAGTCGGCCGAAGGGGAAGGTTCGACCTTCACGCTGCGACTGCCCACAGGCCCGGCCGCCCTCCTGCAAGGCCAGTCGGCCAAAGCCGGGTAAGGGAGGAACAGGCTATGGGCGATCCCGAGATCACCGTGCTGGTCGTGGAGGACGAGGAGTCGTTCGTCGACGCCCTCACCGTGGGGCTCAAGCGGGAGGGCTTCCGGGTGGTCGTGGCCCGCGACGGGGCGGAGGCCCTGGTCCTGTTCGACGCCGTGAAGCCCGACGTCCTGCTCCTCGATGTGATGCTCCCCCGGGTCTCGGGCCTCGACGTGTGCCGTGAGGTGCGCGCCCGCTCCAAGGTGCCGATCATCATGGTGTCGGCCAAGACCTCCGAGATCGACACCGTGGTCGGCCTGGAGGTGGGGGCCGACGACTACGTGCCCAAGCCCTACCGGCTGCGGGAACTGGTTGCCCGCATGCGGGCTGCGCTGCGCCGGGCGCCCCGCCCCGAGGAGCCGACCGAGGGCCCCGTGCTGGCGGTGGGCGACGTCGTGCTCGACCCGGCCCGCCACGAGGTATCGGTCCGCGGCAACCCCGTGAGCCTCCCGCTCAAGGAGTTCGAGCTCCTCGAGCTGCTCTTGGAGAACGCCGGGCGGGTGCTGACCCGCGACACGCTCATCGACCGGGTCTGGGGCCACGACTACGTGGGCGACACCAAGACGCTCGACGTGCACGTGAAGCGCCTGAGGGCCAAGATCGAGGACGACCCGTCGGCGCCCACCCGGATCACCACCATCCGGGGCTTGGGTTACAAGTACGAGGCGGCGCCCGCCCGCCCTCAGGCGGACTCGGCGGCCGACGCCATCTCGCCGTCGGCCCCGTAACGCGCGAGGAACGTGGCCACGAAGGGCTGGGCGGCGGCCATGCCCCCGGCCCACAGGGCCAACTGCGTGCGGCCCTTGTCGGTGACGTGGTAGGTCCGCCGGGACGGCCCGGCCTCCGAGGTCTCCCAGCAGGACAGGACGAGCCCCCGCTTCTCGAGGCCCCGCAAGGTGCGGTAGAGCTGGCCCCAGTCGTGCTGCTCGACGCCCAGTGCGCCGAGTTGGTCGCGCAGGTTGTAGCCATAGGCCGGCTGGTCCTCAATGAGCATGAGCAGTGCGGCCTGAAGGTAGTGCTTGGGTAGCTCTCGGGATGGGTGTGGCCTGATCATGGTCCGACCTTAGGGACGGTGGGTTACGGCCCGGCGGCCGGCAGGCGAACCCTGTGCGACGCCAGGGTTTCGCGCCTGTTACCGGGCCCCGGGCCCCGGGTCTGCGAACTACTCTCAGACCGATGGGCGTCGACCTCGAACGTGAGCCAGCGAGCCAGGCCGCCGTCCCGGTGCCCGCCGGGGAGCCCGAGGGCACGAGCCGCTTCTTCAACCGCGAGCTGTCCTTCCTGGACTACTGCGCGCGGGTGTTGTCCATCGCCGAAGACCCGGCCCAGCCCCTGCTGGAGCGGGCCAAGTTCCTGGCCATCGTCAGCGAGCACCTCGACGAGTTCTTCCAGGTGCGGGTGGCGGCCCTCAAGGGCCAGGTGGCCGCCGGCCTCGTTCCCACCTCCCCCGATGGCCTCACGCCCAGTGAGCAGCTCAGGGTCATCCGGGGAGCGGTCGTCGACCTCGTGGACCGCATGTGCTCGACCTTCCTGGGCGGGGTGGCCCCGGGCCTGGCCGCCGCCGGGATCGTCCTGTCCGACTGGGGCACCCTCGAAGACGACGACCGGGCCTACCTCGAGCGGGTCTTCGAGGAGCGCATCTTCCCCGTCCTCACGCCCCTGGCCGTCGACCCCGGCCACCCGTTCCCTTACATCAGCAACTTGTCGCTCAACCTGGCGGTCAACGTGGTTGACCCGAGCACGGGCGAGCGCCGGTTCGCCCGGCTCAAGGTCCCCCCGTCGCTCCCCCGGTTCATCGTCACCCCCGACGGCGAGCGCTTCGTGGCCTTGGAGCAGGTGATCGCCGCCCGGCTGGCTGTGCTCTTCCCGGGGATGGAGATCGAGGAGCATTACGCCTTCCGGGTGACCCGCAACGCCGACCTGTCCCTGGAGGAGGGCGAGGCCGACGACCTGCTGGCCGCCATCGAGGTCGAGCTGCGGCGCCGCCGGTTCGGCGAGGCGGTTCGCCTAGAGGTCGACAGCCGCATGTCGGCCGAGGTCTGCGAGCTGCTCATGCGTGAGCTCGAGCTGGGGCCCGACGACGTCTACGTGGTCGACGGCCCCCTGCAGCTGGGGGGGCTCATGGCCGTGCACGACCTCGACCGCCCCGAGCTGAAGGACGACCTGTGGGTGGGCGTCACCCAGCCCCGCCTGGTCGACGCCGAGGGCGCAGCCGTCGACCTGCTGGCCACGATCCGTGACCAGGACGTCTTGGTGCAGCACCCCTACGACTCGTTCGCCAGCTCGGTGGAGGCGTTCATCGAGCAGGCGTCCACCGACCCCCACGTGCTGGCCATCAAGCAGACCCTCTACCGAACCTCGGGCGACAGCCCGATCGTCAAGGCCCTGATCCGGGCGGCTGAGCTGGGCAAGCAGGTGGCCGCCCTGGTCGAGCTCAAGGCCCGCTTCGACGAGGAAGCCAACATCACCTGGGCCAAGGCCCTGGAGGAAGCCGGTGTCCACGTCGTGTACGGGCTGGTCGGGCTGAAGACCCACACCAAGACGGCCCTGGTCGTGCGGGACGAGCCCGACTGCATCCGCCGCTACTGCCACGTGGGCACGGGCAACTACAACTCCAAGACGGCCCGCATCTACGAGGACATCGGCTTGCTGTCGGCCGACCCCGACCTCGGCGCCGACCTGACCGACCTGTTCAACTACCTCACGGGCTACAGCCGCCAGGTCGAGTACCGCAAGTTGCTGGTGGCCCCGGTGACCCTACGGTCGGGCATCCTCGAACTGATCGAGGGCGAGATCGAGGCCGGACAAGCCGGGCGCATCGTCATGAAGATGAACAACCTGGTCGACTCGACGGTGATCGAGGCCCTCTACCGAGCGTCACAGGCCGGGGTCGACATCGACCTGATCGTGCGCAGCACGTGCTGCCTGCGGCCCGGGGTCCCCGGGCTGTCCGACAACATCCGGGTGCGGTCGCTCGTCGGCCGGTTCCTCGAGCACTCACGGATCTTCGCCTTCGGGCCCCGGGACGACCGCCGCTTCTTCATCGGCTCCGCCGACCTCATGCCCCGCAACCTCGACCGTCGCGTCGAGGCGGTAGCTCCCATCGAGCGGCCCGAGCTGAAGGCCCGCCTCCAGGAGATCCTCGACGTCAACCTGGCCGACGACGTGTTGGCCTGGCGGCTCGACGGCGACGGCCGGTGGGAGAAGGTGGAGACAGTGGTCGGCCTCAGCTCCCATGTGCGCCTCCAGGAGCTGGCCTACGAGCGGGCCCGCCGCCGGCGGTCCCCCGAGCCCCGTGGCTGACGGCCGCCGGGGGGCCACCGAGCGGGAGGTCAAGCTGGCGGCCTTCGCCGGGTTCACGCTCCCTTCGTTCGACGGCCTGGCCGAAGGGGTGGTCACCGAGGCCCTGACCCCTCGCACGCTCGACGCCGTCTATTACGACACCGCCGACCTGCGCCTGGCTCGCTGGGGGGTGACCGTGCGCTTCCGGGGCGGCGACGGAGGCGGGGGGTGGACGGTGAAGCTGCCCGAGGGGGAGGACGGGCCCGCCCTCGTCCGCCGGGAGGTGCCCGTGCCGGGAGGACCGGGCAGCCCGCCGCCCGCGGTCAGCGACCTGGTCAGGGCCTTCCTGAGAACTTCGCCCCTGGTGGTCGTGGCCCGCCTGCGGACCCGGCGCCGGGGCTTTGCCCTGCGCGACGAAGAAGGCCACCGCCTGGCCGAGATCGTCGACGACGAGGTGACTGTGCTGGAGGGCCGGCGGGTGGCCGCCCGCTTCCGCGAGGTCGAGGCCGAGATCGACGGGCGGGCGCCCAACGGGTTGCTGCACGACGTGGTGGCCCGGCTGCGGGGGGCCGGTGCCGGGGCGCCCGACCCCACCCCCAAGGTGGTCCGGGCCCTGGGGGCGCGGGCTGCGGCCCCGCCCGAGGTGCGGGTCGACCGCCTGGGTGACCGTCCGACGGCCGGCGAGGTGGTCAAGGCGGCCATCGCCGGCTCGGTCGTCCGTGTGCTCGTGCACGACGCCGGCGTGCGTCTGGGCGACGACCCCGAGGACGTCCACCAGGCGCGGGTCGGGACCCGGCGGCTGCGGTCCGACCTACGCACCTTCCGGCCCCTGCTCGACCCCGACTGGGCCGAGCCCCTCCGGGAGGAGCTGAGCTGGTTCGCCGACCTGCTGGGCGGAGTGCGCGACGCTGACGTGCTGGGCGAACGCCTCCGCAAGCAGGCTGCCGACCTGCCTGAGGTCGATGCCGCCGGTTTCGCGCCGGTGCTGCGCAGGTTGGCCGACGAGAGGGAGGTGGCCCGCACCCGGCTTCTCGAAGCCATGGCCTCACCCCGCTACGTGATCCTGCTCGACCGGCTGGTGGCCGCCGCCCAGGCCCCGGTCCTGGTCGAGGAGGTGGCTGCCGAGCCGGCCCACGAAATGCTCCCGGCGCTGGTGGCCACGTCGTGGCGGAAGCTGCGCAAGGCCGTGCGCGCCCTGCCTCCGGCGCCGCCCGACGACGACCTGCACGCCGTGCGCATTCTGTCCAAGCGGGCGCGTTACGCGGCCGAGGCGGTGGTGCCCGCCATGGGCAAGCCCGCCCGCCGGTTCGCGACAGCCATGGCCGGGGTGCAAGGCGTCCTCGGTGACCACAACGACGCCATCGTGGCCGAGCAGTGGCTGCGCCACGCCGTCGACGGCGCCGACGTGACCCAGGCCCTGGCCCTGGGCGAGCTGATCGCCCTCGAGCGAGCCGACGCCGCCCGGTGCCGGAGGCAGTGGCGGGCGGCGTGGGTCAAGGCCGACAAGCCGAAGCTGCGGGCCTGGCTGCCTCCGCGATGAACCCGGGCCGGACGGTCCGGGCCGCGGGCGGCGTGGTGTGGCGGCGGGGGCCCGGAGGCGGCGTCGAGGTGCTGCTGGTGCACCGCCCCCGTTACGACGACTGGACCCTCCCCAAGGGCAAGCTGGCGGCCGGGGAGGACGACCGCGCCGGCGCCCTGCGTGAGGTGTGGGAGGAGACCGGACTGCACTGCGAGCTGGGAACGGAGCTGGCCACCAGTCACTACGTCGACGCCCAGGGCCGGCCCAAGACGGTCCGCTACTGGGCCATGAGGCCCGGCGAAGGCCAGTTCCACGCCAATGCCGAGGTGGACCGCCTGCGCTGGATCAGCCTGCCGGCGGCCCGGGCGGCGCTGACCTACGACCGCGACCGGGAGGTGATCGACTCCCTCTACGAGGCTGTGCCGGAGTAGGTCCCGTCGCCCCTGTTATGGGGAACGCAGCCCTGGCCGTGGGCTTACTCTGGCGGCAATGGCCCTCTACCTCGTCCGCCACGCCAAGGCCGGCGACCGTCGGGACTGGTCGCCCGACGACCACCTCCGGCCCCTGAGCCCCAAGGGCCAGGCCCAGGCCGTTGCCCTGGCCGACCTGCTGGCCGGGAGCGGGGCCGTCCGGGTGCTGTCCAGCCCGTTCGTACGCTGTGTCCAGACGGTCGAGGTGCTGGCCGGCCGGCTGGGGTTGAAGGTGGAAGAGCACGACGCCCTCGCCGAAGGAGCCTGGGCGGCGGCCGCCGCCGACCTGGCCCGGGAGGTGGCGGCCCGGGGGCCGGGGGTGCTGTGCTCGCACGGCGACGTGATCCCCTCGCTGCTCTACCACCTCCAGCAGGCCGACGGCTTGCGCCTGGAGGGGGACAGGGGGATGAAGTGCGCCAAGGGGTCGACCTGGGCCCTCGACCTCGGGCCTGACGACCGGTTCGTACGGGGGGTCTACCTCCCCCCTCCCGCGTAGCGCCCGGTTGCCTCGGGTGCTGCGCCCCCGACGCACGGCTGCGCCGTGCTCCCCTATCCCCGCCCGGCTCGCAGTTGTCGATCCGGGGCTGCAAGCGCCTAACTTCTGACGAGATGCGGATCGCCGCTCTGGACCTCGGCACGAACTCCTTCCACCTCCTGGTGGTTGACGCCCACGCGGACGGCACGTTCGCTCCCCTGGCCAAGGAGAAGGAGATGCTGCGCCTTGGTGACGGGGTCGCCCGGGAGGGCCGAGTGCCCGAGGCCGACGCCCGCCGGGCGGTGGCCACCGTGGCCCGGTTCAGGTCATTGGCCGAGACGGCCGGCTCGGACGAGATCGTGGCCTTCGCCACCAGCGCCATCCGCGAGGCCGACAACGGCGCCGAGCTGGTCGACCGCATCCGGGCCGAGGCCGGGGTGGAGGTCCGGGTGATCTCGGGCACCGAGGAGGCCCGGCTCATCTTCGAGGCCGTGCGGGCCAGCATCGTGATCGACCCCGGGCCGGCCCTGGCCTTCGACCTCGGAGGCGGGAGCCTGGAGGTCATGGTCGGTGACCGCCAGGGCCTGCAGTGGTCCCAGAGCGTGAAGCTGGGGGTGGCCCGCCTGACGGCCGAGCTGGTCAGAGGCGACCCGCCGTCGGCCGGCGACGTGCGCCGGTTGCGCGAGCGCTACACGGCCGGCCTGGCCCCCCTGGCTGCCGAGGTGGCCCCCCGGCAGCCGTCCATGGTCATCGGCACCAGCGGCACCCTGGCCACCCTGGCCCGGATGGCGGCCGCCCGGCGGTCGGGCACCGTCCCGGTGTCGGTGAACCAGCTGAGCTTCACCCGCGACGAGGCCACGGTGCTGCACGAGCAGATCCTCTCGATGCCCGCCGCCGCTCGGGGGCGGCTGCCCGGGTTGGACGCCGGGCGGGCCGACATCATCCCCACGGGCACGATCTTCCTGCTCACGGCCATGGAGCTGTTCGGCTTCGAGGAGATCACCGTCTGCGAGTGGGCGCTGCGGGAAGGGATCGTGCTCGATGCCATAGGCCACCACGACGCCGCCGAGTGGAGCGGCGACCCGCGTGCCATCCGCCGGGCCTCGGTGCTGGAGCTGGCCCGCCGGTGCAACTGGGACGAGGTCCACAGCCGCCAGGTGGCCCGGCTGGCCGTGGACCTCTTCGACCAGACCCTGGCCCTGCACGGCCTTGGCCCGGCCGACCGGGAGGTCCTCGAACACGCCGGCCTCCTGCACGACATCGGCGCCCACGTGTCCAACGAGTCCCACCACAAGCACACCGCCTACCTGATCCAGCACGGCCGCCTCCGGGGTTTCTCCCCCGAGGAGGTGGCCGCCCTGGCCGCCCTAGGCCGGTTCCACCGGGGCAGCGACCCCCGGGTGTCCAGGGAACCGCTGGCCTCGCTCAGTCCCGAGTGGCAGCAGACGGTTCCCAAGCTGGCCGCCCTGCTGCGCCTGGCCGACGGCCTGGACCGAAGCCGCTCGGGCGGCGTGGAGGTGGTGCGCGCCGATCTCAACGGGAGCAGGGTCAAGCTGTCGGTGGAGTCCTCGGCCGACGTGGACGTCGACATCTGGGGTGCCCGGCGCAAGCGGGAGCTGTTCGAGAAGCTGTTCGACCGCCGCCTGGAGGTCCTGGCCGGCTGAGGCTGCGTCGGGGCGGCCCCGGCCCGTCCTACGATTGCGCGATGTCGAGCCCTGGGTCGCGGCCCGCCGTCGGGCCGGCGCCGGCCTGAGGGCTCGCATGCCCCGCAAACCCCCGCCGGCCGACGGCCGGGCCAGTCCCGGCCCCGCCCGCCGCCCCCCTCGTCCCGGCTCCGGGCCTGGGCCGGGGCGAGCGGACGGGGGTGGTCTGGCTGGGGGTGGTCCGGCCGGCCCGGCCGGCCCGGGGGGCGGCTGGCAGCCACTGCGCACCCCGCCCCGCCCCGGCCCGCGCGAGCAGTCGCCGTTCTCCCGGTTGGCGGTGACGCACTGCCTCTCGGTGGCCGGGGACACGCTGATCACCCTGGCCCTGGCCGGCTCGCTGTTCTTCTCGATCTCCCCGTCGGCCGCCAGGGGCCGGGTGGCCGCCTACCTGCTGCTGACCATGGCCCCGTTCGCGATCATCGCACCACTGCTGGGCCCGGCCCTCGACCGCAGCCGGGGCGGGCGGCGCACGATGCTGATCCTGGCGGCCGTGAGCCGGGCCGCCGTGTGCCTGTCGATGGCCACCCACGTGGACAGCGCGTGGGTCTTCCCCGAGGCGTTCGCCCTGCTGGTGCTGGCCAAGGCGCACATGATCACCAAGAGTGCCCTGGTGCCGGCCACCGTGGCCGACAACTCCGAGCTGGTGGAGGCCAACTCCCGGCTGGCCGTGCTGTCGGCCGTCACCGGGTTCGTCGTCGCCCTACCCGGCATCGCCATCTTGCGGATCGGCTTCCTGGGCAGCCCGTGGGCGCTGCGCCTGGCCGCCGTCGCGTTCGTGGCGGCTGCTTTCGCGGCCGCCCGCATCGCCCGGCCCCCGAAGTCCCACGAACCGATCGCCGAGTCGCCGGTGGCCAAGGCCGAGTTGCACTCGGCCAGCATCCGCCTGTCGGTCACGGCCATGGCCGTGCTGCGAGCCGTGGTCGGGCTGATGACCTTCCTGGTGGCCTTCGCCTTCCGGCGCGAGGACGCCCCGGCGTGGTGGTTCGGGGCGGTCCTGGCCACCAGCGTCGTCGGCAACTTCGCGGGCGCGGCCGTCGCCCCGTGGCTGCGCCGCCACCTGCGCGAGGAACGGATCCTGCTCGGGGCTCTGGCCCTGGTCACGGTCACGGCCTTCTTCGCCGCCCGGGCGGGCGGCCTGGGGGCGATCGCCGCCCTGGCCGCGGTCCTCGGCCTGGCCGCCGGGGCCGGCAAGCTGGCCTTCGACAGCATCGTGCAGCGCGACGCTCCCGACGCTGTGCGGGGCCGCACGTTCGCCCGGTTCGAGACCCGGTTCCAGCTCGTGTGGGTCGTGGGGGCGGCTGTCCCCGTGGTCCTGACGCTGTCGGCCAGCACCGGGATGGACCTCATCGCGGTGGCTTCGGCCGCCGCCTTCACCACCTACGTCGGCGGCCTGGCCGCGACACACCGCCGCGACGTGGTCTGACACCAGGCGACATCGTCTGATCCCGGCGATCTCGTCTGATCATGGCGAGGTCAGTCCGGGCCAAGGACGGCCGCCCTCGGACGGTAGCTTGGGCGCCATGAGCCCCGACGAGCTGGCTCGCCATCTCAGCGCCAGTGCGGTGCTGGACGACGTCCGGCTGGTCGTCCTTCACGGGTCGAGGGCCCGCGGCGACGCGTCCGACTGCTCGGACTGGGACGTCGGATTTCTCGCCGGCCCAGCCGCGGACGTCGGTGCCATCGGTGCGCTCGTGACGTCGGCCGTCGGCTCCGATCGTGTGGACCTGGTCGACTTGGCCTCGGCCAGCGCGCTGCTCCGGTTCCGGGCTGCCCGCGACGGCATCGCGTTGTTCGAGCGGCGGTCCGGCGAGCTGGGGCGTTTTCAGCTCGAAGCGACCTTGTTCTGGTGCGATGTCGAGCCCGTCCTGCGGGCCGCGCACCACGACTTACTGGCGGCACTGGGATGAAGGGGGTCGATCCGGACCTTCTGGCCGAGCGCGCCGGATCGGTTGTTCGGCACCTCGACCGGGTCGCGGCTTACCTGCCCGACGACCCGGCCGAGCTTCGGCCGATGACGGCGACGACCGACACCGTCGTACTTCACCTTTGGCAGGCCATCCAGGTGGTGTTCGACCTCGCCGTGTCGACCTGCGTGAGAGCGGGCTTAGGCAGCCCCTCGACCTACGCCGAGGCGTTCCAACGCCTCGCGGAGGCCGGCATCTTGGTGCCTGAGCTCGCTGCGCGACTGGGTCGGGCGGCCGGCTTCCGCAACCTCTTGGTGCACGGCTATGAGCGGCTCGACCCCGTTCGGGTGCACGCCATCGCCCGGGATGGGCCGCCTGATCTGCTTGCCTTCCTGTCCTGCCTGCGGGACTACTCGCCGGGGTAGACACACGGCGGCGCCCCGTGGAGGCACCGGGTCGTGCTCCCCACAGGCCGGCTTCAGTCGTCGGGCAGGTCGATGCGGGCCAGCCACAGGCCCGGGGCGTCGAGCTCGGCCGAGGTTGGCAACTCGCGCTCGGACTCCCACAGGCGGCGCAGGCCGGGGTCGCCGGCCCGTTCGACCACGCCCCGCACGAACGCCGTGCCCCGTTCGTACTGGGCGCGGCCCAGCTCCAGGCCGAGCAGGCGGGCCGCGAAGCGCTCGCCGTCGGTGGCATCGGCCCGGCGGCGGCGCACGGCCTCCATGAGCCGGCCGTAGGACCCGATCAAAGGCTGACCTACGGTCTCGACGATGTGGTCGACGTAGCCGACCACGGCCGTGAGCAGCACCTCGATCCGCTCCCGCACGGCCTCCTGTTCGGGTGACTGGACGACCCCGAGCAGGGTCTCGGGGCTGCCCAGGGCCTTCTGGAGGGCGTTGGGGTCGTTGAGGTCGAGGTCGCCGAAGCTGGCCTCGACGGCGTCGACGTCGACCTGGAAGCGGCTCACGAAGTCGTCGAGCAGGCCCAGGAGCCGGGCGCGCACGTGCTGGCGCCCCAGGACGGCGTGAAAGGTGATCTCGTTGAGGCAGACGAGCATGCGCAGGTCGTCGCGGGGTAGGTCCCACTCGGAGGCGAAGGCGTCCATGTTGGCCGGGTTGACCAGCAACTGGTCGGCGGGCCGGCGGGGGAGGGGCAGGTCGTACTGCCCGAAGCTGTGGCGGGCCAGGTGGCCGAGCATCACGCCCGACTGCAGGCCCAGCATGACGGGCCTGAGGACCTTGGTGATGTCCCCCATGAACGCCAGCGTCGGGTCGGGGCCCGGCTCGTCGTCGCCCTTGTCACGGCCCAGGGCAGCGGCCAGGCGTTCGAGGACGGGCCGGTAGGACTCGAGGCTGTGCAGGGCCCAGTCGCCCCGGCTCACGGGCAGGACCGACAGCACGCCGCCGGCGATCGAGGTGGGCAGGCCGGTGGCGTCGGCCACCCGCAGGTCGGCCACCCGGGCCAGTTCCTCGAGGCGGATGCGCTCCATGGGCTCGACGTTGCCCTGGGCCCGGCCCTCGGTCGCGATCCACATGGACATCTGGCGGGCCACGTCCCAGTTGACCGGTCCCTGGCTGGCGAACATGCGGGCCAGGTCGCCGAAGAGGGGGAACCCCTCGAAAGGGTTGCCTTCGGGTGGGCCCGAGCCGCTCATCACATCATCGTAGGCCCACCGACCACCGGAACCGTCCCGGGGCCGGCCGCCCCCGGGGTCAGTCGGCGTCGGTCCGCTCGATCAGGACCACGTTGAGGACGGTCTTGTGGCCGTCGCGGATCACTTCCACGGCCACCAGGTCGCCGGGGCGGTGCTGGCGGAGGGCCACCACCAGCGTGCCCATCGACTTGACCGGTCGTCCGCCCAGACCGACGACCAGGTCACCCTCCTGGATGCCCGCGAGGGCCGCGGGGCCACCGTCGACCACGGTGACGATGCGGGCCGCGCCGTCGAGGTTGAGGTCGTGGGCCGTGGCCCCGTCGAGGTCGATGCCCGATATGCCGAGCCAGGGATGGGTCGCCCGGCCGGTGGCGATGATCTCGTCGGCCACCGTGCGGGCCACGTCGATGGGGGTGGCGAAGCCGAGCCCCTCGGGCCCCACGTCGCTGACCGCCACGGCCGTCGTGATCCCGATGACCCGCCCGCTCCCGTCGAGCAGGGCGCCACCGGACGAACCGGGCGAGATGGGGGCGTCGGTCTGGATCATGTCGTGGAGGGTGACGGTGCCGCCCCGCGTGCGGACCGTGCGGTGGAGGGCGCTGACGACCCCGACCGTGACCGACGGGCCCCCGGCCAGCGCCAGGGGCGAGCCCATGGCCACGGCCAGCTGGCCGACCTTCAAAGAGGCGGCCGTGCCCAGCTCGGTGGTGGCGAACGGGCCTCCGTCGATCTTCAGGACGGCCGTGTCGGTATCGGGGTCGGCCCCCACGACCCGGGCCGGAAGCTCCCGGCCGCTGGCCAGGACGGCGGTGATGGCCGTCGCGCTGTCGACCACGTGGGCGTTGGTCAACAGGTGGCCGTCCTCACGGAAGATCACCCCTGACCCGCTGACCCCCGACCCGGCCCGGTTGGCCCTGATCTGGACGATCCCCGGCCGGGCCCGCTCGGCGATGGCCACCACCTGCTCCACGGCCGTGACCGGGGTGGCCGCCCCTACGGTCGTCACCGTGCGCTCGGCCGCCTGCTCGCCGGTGCGCACCGCACCCAGCCCGATGAGGAGGCCCGTCGAGAGGAGGCTGGCCCCGATGGCAGCCGCGATGGCCACCGCCCAGACGGTGCGGTGGGTGACGGTTCTGGGGCCTGTGGGGGCCGCGAACTCCAGCTCGGACGGGTGGCGCCATACCCGGTCGTCAAGCGCCGGCGGCCGACGGAAGGGCGGTCCGTCGTCCGACTCGACGAACTCCATGTCCCCGAGCTTACCGGCGGGCCCTCCCGCGAAGGCCGCGCCCCCGCCCTTGTGGCTCCGGGATAACGGTCTTGGGGGGACAAGTCGGTAGCATTGCGACAATGGGACAGTCGGCTGACGCGCGCGGTCCTGATTGGGTCGGTCTGACCGATCAGGTTCTCCCCGTGGCCGAGGCGCTGAGTTTCGTCGCCCATCCCGCCAGCGGGGCGGTCGTGTTGTTCTGTGGCACGGTGCGCGATCACGCCGAAGGTCGCAGCGGTGTGAGCCAGCTCCACTACGAAGCCTATGACGAGGAAGTGGGGCCCAAGCTGGCCGCGATCGCGGCCGAGATCCACCGGCGCTGGCCCCACGTCCGGCGGGTAGTGCTTCTCCACCGCTCGGGCACCATGGTCGTGGGCGAGGTCTCGGTGGTCGTGGTGGTGTCGGCTCCCCACCGCGACGACGCCTTCGAAGCGGCCCGCTTCGGCATCGACACCGTAAAGTCGACCGTGCCCATTTGGAAGCGCGAGCGGTGGTCGGAAGGGGAGGACTGGTCGCGCTGTGACCACCCTGTGAGCGAGCTGTCGGGCACGGGGAGCTGAGGGCGGACGTGGGCAGCCTCGTGTTCCTCCTGGCGTTCCTGCTGCTGAGCCTCATCGGGGCGCTCCTGCTGTGGTTGCGCGACCGCGGCCCACGTTCGATGGAGGCCCACATACGTGAGTTCGAGCGTGAGCTTCACGCGCTCTCGCCCGAAGCGCCCCTCGACCCGCCCCGCCGGCGGGGGGCGCCGCGCGGGCGCCTTCCCCGAGGGCACGACGCTGGTTAGCCGGCCGGCCCCCGGCCCGCCGCCGGGCCTGAGCGTCAGCGGCCTCCATGGCTAGAGACCTGGCCATCGACTTGGGGACGGCCAACACCCTGGTCTACGCCAAGGGCCGCGGGATCGTCCTCAACGAGCCCACAGTCATCGCCCTCAACGTCCAGACCCACGACGTGCTGGCCATGGGCCACCAGGCGTGGCAGATGATCGGTCGTACCCCCGGCTACATCCAGGCCGTCCGCCCGCTCCGCAAGGGCGCCATCACCGACTTCGACATCACCCAGCGGATGATCCGCCTCCTGCTCCAGCGGGCCGGCCTGTCGCGCTTCCAGCGGCCCCGGGTGCTCCTGTGCGTTCCCTCGGCCATCACCGAGGTGGAGCGCCGGGCCGTGAAGGAGGCCGCCCGCCAAGCCGGCGCGGCCGACGCCCAGCTGGTGGCCCAGCCCATGGCGGCCGCCATCGGCGCCGGCCTGCCCATCCACGAGCCCCTGGGCAACATGGTCGTCGACATCGGTGGCGGTACGACCGAGACGGCCATGATCTCGCTCGGGGGGATCGTGGCCTTGCGGGCCATCCGCATCGGCTCGTTCGACATCGACGCCTCGATCCAGGCCTACGTGCGCCGCGAGTACGGGATGGCCATCGGTGAGCGCACGGCCGAGGAGATCAAGCTGGCCATCGGGTCGGCGGCCGTGATGGACGACGAGGTCAAGGCCGAGGTCCGGGGCCGCGACCTCATGAGCGGGCTGCCCAAGACGGCCATCCTGTCGCCCGAGGAGATCCGTGAGGCCATCGACGAGCAGGTGCGGGCCATCGTCGACTCGGTGGTCGACTGCCTGGGCATGGCCCCGCCCGAGCTGGCCCAGGACCTCATCGCCCAGGGCATCCACCTGGTCGGGGGCGGCGGGATGCTGGCCGGCCTCGACCGGCGGCTGGCCGAGGAGACGGCCCTGCCCGTCCACCTGGTGGACGCCCCTCTCGAATGCGTCGTGCTCGGGGCCGGCAAGTGCCTGGAGGCTTTCGAGTCGCTGAAGTCGCTGTTCATGGGGGCCGAGGGGCGCTGACCGGGGTCAGCTGAGGTCTTCGGCGGCCTGGCGCACCTGCCAGTCCCGGTCGGAGCGGGCCGCGGCCAGCGCGGCCTCGACCTCGGGACCGTCGAACGGGGCCAGTGCGATGACCGCCCGGCGCCGGACCGCGGGCCGGTCGCCGGTGGCCGCCAGGATGGCGGGCAGCCCCTCAGGGGACCCTATGGCGCCCAGAGCGGCCACGGCCGCCTCCCGGCACAGGGGGTCAGTGTGCGACGCGGCAACGGCCGCGAGGGCCGGGACGGCGGCGGAGGCCGCCTCCCCCCGCTCACCCAGCGCCCAGGCGGCCGCTTCGACGACGCTGCCGTCGTCGTCAGCGAGCAGTTCTACGAGCCGCCCCTGGAGGTCGTCCAAGGCGATGGCGGCCGCGCACGCCCGGCGCCGGGCCCCGGGGTCGGCGTCGGCCAGCGCCCCGGCGACGTCGGCGGCCGTGGCGGCCCCCAGGCGGACCAGGGCACCTAGCGCGCTCTGGCGTACGGCGGCATCGGGGTCGGCCAGCAGGCGCCGGGCCGTGGGTTCATCGCCGTGGTGACCAGCCACGGCGGCGGCTCGGCGGCGGTCGGCAGCCTCGGACATGGCCACGAGAGCGTACGCGCCGGTTCCGCGGCCGCCTGCGCGCCGTGGCCCGCCAAGGGGCGTGTGCCAAGCTGGCGGTGTGCGGGACGGCACCCGAGGAGCCCCGAAGCCTGTGCGCGAACCGTGGCCGGCCGGTCGACGCCCGGGCCGCGCCGTCCCCGCCCTGCTGGCCGCCGTGGTCCTGGCCGTGGCCGCTCCCGCCTGTGGCGCGGGCGGCGATGCCCGCCGGGCCGGGCCCGGTCCCTCGACCACGGTGGCCCGGGGCGCCGAGCCCCTCGGCCACACCCCGGCCACCACCGCGGTCCCTTACCAGCCGCTCCCCATCCCGGTGGTGATCCCCCGCGACTCCTACGCCCCCGAGCCGGTGGTCGAGTACGGGACCATCGAGATCCCCAAGATCGGGCTCGTGCACCGCATGTACCAGGGCGTCACCCTCCACAACATCGACCTCGGCCCCAGTCACTGGACGGGCTCGGCCACTCCTGGCGAGCGGGGCAACGCAGTGGTCGCCGGCCACCGGTCAACCCACTCCCAGCCCTTCCGGCGGGTCGACGAGCTGGCGCCGGGCGACGAGGTCGTCTTCCGGGTCGACGGGGTGCGCAGCACCTACCAGGTCACCGACAGCTTCGTCGTCTGGCCCGAGGCGGTGTGGATCGCCAACCAGACCCATGAGAAGACGGCGACCCTCTACGCCTGTCACCCCCCTGGGTCCGAGGCCCAGCGCTATGTCGTGCGCCTGGGTTTCGTTTCGTCGGTGCCCGAGACCGAGACCGCCTGAACGACCGGGGCCGGCGGAGGCCTCAGGACACGGCCGAGCGAAGGCCCAGCGCGAACAACACGACGGCTCCGGCCACCGCCGCGGCCATCAGCGTGCCGATGACGGCCAGCAGGACGGTGAGGACGAAGCCCGAACGCACACGGCCCCAGACGCTGATGCCGACGGGGCCGGCCGCCCACTGGTCGGTGAGCTGGGGCATCGGCGCGGTGGCGCCCCCCGAGGCGGCCAACGGGCGTACGGGACGGCCGGGCCCGAAGGACCGGCCGTCGGGGCCTCGGGAGGGGGCCGGGCGCGTCACGGGCGGCATCCTACGGTCCCGGGTGCGCCGGCCATGATGGCCGGCATGCCTGCTCCCGCCGGGGGCGCGCCGCCGAGAGGACCGGAGCGTGGCAGGCTGTGCAGGGTCCCTCACGGTCACCGCGATGGCGCCGACGATTGACAACACGACCACGGTGAGGGTCACCAGGAACGTGGACACAAGCGACTCGATCCTACCGGGAGGTGCCCCGGGCCCCAAGGGCCAGGAGCAACCTCGCTTATCTTCCAACGGCGGCCCCGCTGGCGCGCCTCCGCCGTGGTCATACCCCACGTCGTGGCCTTCTATTCCTGGCGGGGGTCAATCGGCCACTGAGGGGCCCGACGGCGGCGAGGAGCCCGGGGCCTCGCCCCTGCGTACGGCCTGGGGTGACAGGCCGTCCCCGACCTCGACGTCACCGTGGCCGTCCCCCCGGCCGGTCCCTCCCTCCCCGGCGCCTTCCGGCGGCGGTCCGGCCGGCCCCGGCGGCCCTCCGTGGGCGCCCCCGCCGCCACCGGACCGCCGGGGGAGGGGAAGGCCGAGCCTGGCCTCGGTGGTGGCCGCCTCGCTGGCCGCCCTGGTGGCCGCCGCGGGCATCGCCGCCGGTCTGATCCGCGTCCCCTACGACACCGTGGGCCCGGGCGAGACCTACCTGGTCAACGACGTCATCACCGTGGAGGGCACCCAGACGTTCCCGGCCGAGGGCGAGGTCCTCTACGCCACCGTGGCCGTGCGCGAGCGGGTGAGCCTGCTCCACGCCATCGTGGGCCTGCTCGACCCCAACACCGACCTGATCGCCGAGCAGCGGGTCAGGGGAGACATCCCGCCCGAGCAGTTCCGCCAGCTCAACATCGAGGCCATGAGCGACTCGAAGACGGCGGCCGAGCTGCTGGCCCTCGAACGCCTGGGGTTCACCGACCTCGGGGTGGCCGCCGTGGTGGAGTCGGTCTCCGAGGGCTCGCCCGCGGCCGCCGTGCTCCGGCCCGGGGACCTGATCGTGGGGATCGACGGTCAGCCCGTCCGCAACCCGAGCGAGGCCGTCGAGCTCATCCGTGCCCGCCAGCCGGGGCAGACCATCGTCATGCGGGTCGACCGCAGCGGGACCGTGTCCGACGTGAGCGCCACCCTGGCGCGGGCCGAGGACGACGGCCGCCCCCTGCTGGGCGTGCGCCTCTCGACGAAGGTCGAGCTGCCCTTCGACATCAGCATCGACTCCGGCGACGTCGTCGGTCCCTCCGCCGGCCTCTCTTATGCGTTGCAGCTCCTGGACGTCCTCACGCCCGGTGAGCTGACCGGGGGGGCGCGGGTGGCCGCGACCGGTGCCGTGTCCCCGGACGGGGCCGTGGGCCCCGTCGGCGGGGTGGCCCAGAAGGTCGTCACCGTGAAGCGGGCGGGCGCCGAGCTGTTCCTGGTCCCGAAAGAGAACGAGGCCGAGGCTCGGCGCCACGCCGGCAACCTCAAGGTCGTGGCCGTCAGCACGTTCGAGGAGGCCCTGGCGGCCCTCGCCGGACTGCCCGGGAGCAACGCCTCGGACTACGCCCTGGTGGGTGCAGGGCAATAATCCGAAGTACCCCTAAAGTTCTCTGCGGCGCGTGCCGATAAGTCACGGGAAGTGGAACCGGGGGGCAGAGCAAACCGTGAGCCCGCGCCCCGACAAGGCGACCGGAGCTGTGATGGCGCTGACCACGGGGCCAGCGGGCGCTGGCACGCGCCCTCGCGGGTGACAGCCCGTGCCTGACGCCACCACCCAGCTGCGGTTCGCCGTCGAGTTCGCCACGTTCCTGGTGGCGGTGGCCGGTGCCGTGGTGGTCCTGCTGAGGCCGGCCCTGGTCGGGGCTGGTCCCCGGGGCCGCATCGCCTTGGCAGCCGGGTTCACGGCCCTGGCGGGCGCCGCCTTCATGCACGGCTCCTTGCTGGCCGAGGCCGACGACCAGGTGCTGGTGGGGGCGAGGGGCGTGGCCATCGTCCTGCTGGGCCTGGGCAACCTGAGCCTGCGGGCCGACCGTTCCACCCGCCGGGTGCTGTGGGTCGCCCTGGGCCTGCTGGCCGCGGCCGAGGGGGCCACCGCCCTGGAGAGCGACATCGCCGCCAGTTGGGCGAGGGCCGCCGGTGCCCTGGGCCTGGGCGCCGTCCTGGTCGTGTCCGCCCGGCGCTCGATCCCCGCCCGGGTGGCCGTGAGCACGGCGGCCACTCTCCTGGTGGTCGTGCTGGCCGTGTCGGTGGCCCTGAGCGTGGTGATCGCCCGCAGCGTGGAGCGCGAGGCCGTGCGCCGGGTGGACACCCGCGCCCGTGCCGAGGCCGAGAGCATCCAGGCGACGGCCCACCGCGACGCCATCACGAGCGCCAAGCTCGTGGCCCTGAGCCTGGACGCCGAGCGCCTGGCGCCGCTCTCCCAAGACCCGGTCCGCAGCCCCGAGGTCGAGCGCTCGATGCGCTCCCTGGTGGATGCCGACTTGGTGGTCAGCGGCCGTGACGCTCCGCTGGTGTATGTCACCGACCAGCGCCGGGTGGTGGCCGAGGTCAACACCACCGCGGTGGACGCCGTCGGGCTGGCGGGGTCCCAGGCCGTGTCCACCGTCTTGGAGGACAGGCCCCGCCCCAGCAGCGCCTCGGTGGTCGAACTGATCGGCACCCAGGCTTTGGTCGTGGGGGCGCACGCCGTCGAGCTGCGGGGTGGCCCCGAGGGCAACCGCCTGATCGGCGTGGTGGTGGCCGCCATACCCCTCGACGTGCAGTACATCACCGGCCGGTTCGGGGCCGATACGGCCACCGCGCTGGCCCTCGTGGACCGTGACCGCGTGCTCGCGTCCCACCCCCCCGACCAGTTCGACGAAGGCCCGGTGAGGGAGGTGGCGTTGGCTGCCCTGGCCGGTGACGGGCGGGCCTCGCTGGTCACCGACCGCGCTTTCCTGGCGGCCGTCGCCATCACCGGGGCGACCGAGGACCGGGTCCTGGCCGTGGTCACCTCGACCCTGCGGACGACCGTCGACAACACCCGCAACTCCCTCTTCCGCACGCTCTTTGTCGTCGCTCTGGTGGCCGCTCTGGGCTCGTTCTTCGTGGCCGTGGCCGTGGGGGAGCGCATCGGGGCCAAGCTGCGCCGGCTCACGGCCGCCGCCGAGGGGATCCAGCGAGGCGACCTGTCGTCCCGGGCCAGCGTCACCAGCGAGGACGAGCTGGGTGTGCTCGGTTCCTCGTTCGACTCCATGGCCGGGTCCATCGAGTCCCTGGCCACCGAGCTACGCCAGACGGCCGAGGAGGAGACCCGGTTGCGGGGCCGCTTGGAAGCCGTCGTGTCGGGGATGGGCGAGGCGCTCATCGCCGTCGACGCCGGTGGCCGGGTGATGACGTTCAACGACGCCGCCGAGGAGCTGTTCAACGTGGCCGCCGGCCAGGTCGTGGGCCACCGGCTGGCCGACGTGCTCTCGATCCGGACCGAGCAGGGCGAGGACCTGGGGGGCCGGCTCTCCAAGCCCGTACCCGGGGCCTGGTCGGCGGCCGCCGTGGTCAAGGTGGCCGGTGGTGCCGAGGTGCCGGTGGCCCTGTCCGCGGGCGGCCTGCGGGCGGCCGACGGGCGGGTGGGCGGCGGGGTCTACGTCCTGCGCGACGTCCGCCGGGAGCGCCAGGTGGAACGCATGAAGACCGAGTTCCTGGCCAACATCAGCCACGAGCTGCGCACGCCGCTGGTACCCATCAAGGGCTTCGCCGAGCTGCTCCGCAGCCGGGCCGTGCCCGCGGCCCAGGCCCGGGAGTTCCTCGACCGGATCATCGACGGGGCCGACGAGCTGGAGCGGGTCGTCGACCTCCTGGTGAGCGTGGCCGCCGACGAAGCCGCCCGCCTCCAGGTCCGCAGCGAACGGGTGGAGATGGGCAAGGTGCTGGGCACGGTCGTCGAGAGGTGGAAGGGCAAAGTCGACACCCGCCACGAGATCACCCGCCGGGTGGCCCGCGGCCTGCCCCCGATAATGGGCGACCGCCGGCTCCTCGAGCGTTCGGTGGACGAGCTGGTGGCCAACGCCGTCAAGTACTCGCCCGAAGGCGGCAAGGTGAGCGTCTCGGCCTCGGTGGCCGGCAACGGCACCGGGCCCCTGGTCATGGTGACGGTCCGCGACCAGGGAGTGGGCATCCCCAGGGACAAGGTGGCCGAGATCTTTGGCGACTTCTCCCAGGCCGATGGTTCGGCCACCCGGGAGTTCGGCGGGCTGGGCCTGGGCCTGGCCTTCGTCCGCCGCATCGTGCGCGCCCACCAGGGCGAGCTCACGTGCGACTCGGAGCCCGGCGAAGGGTCCACCTTCACGATGGTCCTGCCCGCCGGCCCTCGCGCTCCTAAGGGGGCATCGTGAGGAGGTTGGTGGCGGTCGTCGTGGTGGCGCTGTCGGTGACCACCGTGCTCGGGGCGTGCACCCGGGAGGAGCCCCGGGCCGCCGGGCGCCTGACCGTCGACGGCCGGGCCGAGGTGGCGACCCTCGAGGGTGATCTCGTGTCGGTGACGGGGGCGCGCACGTTGCGGTCGGGCGAGGAGGTCCGTCTCGTCGAGGGGACGGGGTTGCTGGGCCTGGGCGACGACCGGGCTGTCGAGATCGAGACCGGCACGTCGCTCCGCCTCCTGTTCGCCACCACCTCGACGGGACGCACCGAACCCCGCGCCGAACTGCTGACGGGCGACGTGCTGGTGTCCAGCAACGGCGCCGAGGCCATGCTGGACGCGGGGCGGACCGTGGTCACCGTCTCGGGGGTGGCCAGGGTCACGCGGTCGCTGGCGGTCTCGGTGGCCGTGTACCGCGGGTCGGCCGGGGTGGAGTCCGACGGCCGTTCGGTCAGCGTGCCCGCCCTGCGCCAGGTGACCGTCCCCGCGCCCGGGCTGCCCTCCCGGGCCACGCCGCTCTCGCCGTCGCCCTCGGACCGCTGGGACCAGCGGTTCCTGGGTGACGCCGTCGACCTCGGCAACCAGTTGGCCGCGCTCAGCCGGGGGTTCTCGGCCCAGCTGTCCGCGGGCGAGGGCACGTCGGCGGCCTTCTTTCGCCGCCTGCTGCCCGGGCTGGCCGAACAGCCCTTCGACGACACGTTCATCGACCCGGCCCAGCCCGGGGGCGAGGTCCTCGTCGGCGCGGCCATCGCCGTCGCCGGTACGAGGGGCAACTTCGTGACCCGCTGGGCCGATGTCTTCGCCTTCCACGCCGACGGCGCCTCGTGGGGGCTGGTGGCCCTCGACCAGTCCGTCGACCGGGCCCCCCTACTGGCCAGCGTGGACGCAGCCATCGCCCGCTACGCCGCCCCCCCGGGCAGCGAGCTGGCCGGCCCGGCCCCGTCGGTGGGCCCCGTCCCCCCGACCACGGCCCCCTCGGGCGTGGCCACCACGCTGCCGCCGACCACCGTCACCGCCGGCCCACCGACGACCACGACGGCCACCACGGCCCCGTCCTCGGGAGGCGGGCCCGGAGGCGGCTCCCCGGGAGGCGGTGTGCCGGGAGCCGACCGCGGGCCGATCGACCTCGGGCTCCCCGTCGTCGACGACACGCTCAACGTCGTGGTCGACACGCTGAGCGGCCTGCTGCGCTCCCTCGGGGGCTGAGGGCGGGCCCTCCACCGATTTCGCGGGCCGCGGGCGTACGCTCTTGGCGATGGTGTCCGGTATGCACCCCGAGCGGGTAATCACGTCCGGGCCGGTGGTGACGCCCGACAACGTCGCGACCCGTACGTTCACCTCGACCTTCCGGGGCTACGACCCCGGCGAGGTCCGGTCGTTCCTCCGGCGGGTCAGCGAGGAGCTGGCCGGTGCAGCCGAGCGGGAGGCCGACCTGAGGCGGATGCTGGCCGAGGTCCAGACCCGGGCCGACCACCCCGAGCTCGACGAGGACCTGCTCACCCACGCCCTCGGGGAGCACGCCGCCCGCCTTCTGTCGGCGGCGCGCGAGCAGGCCATGGCCATCCGCGAGGAGGCCGAGGAGAAAGCCTCCCGGCTCGTCCGCGACGCCGAGGCCCAGGTCAGCCGCACCCGGTCGGAGGCCGACAGCCTGCTGGCCCGGCGGGTCGACGAGGTCGACTCGGTAACGGCCAAGCTGCGCAACGCGGCCGAGGCCGACGCCCGGGCCCTGCGTGACCAGGCCAAGGCCGACGCCGAGGCCGAGATGCAGGCCGCCCGGGTGCGAGGCCGGGACATGGTGGCCGAAGCCCGGGCCCTGCGCGAGCGGGTCCTGGCCGACCTGGCCCGGCGCCGGCACGTGGCCGAGGTGCAGCTCGAACAGCTCAGGGCGGCCCGCGAACGCCTCCTGTCGGCCTACGCCCTCGTGCGCCGCACCCTCGACGAGGCCACTCAGGAACTGAAGATGGCCGAGGTCGAGGCCCGCCTGGCCGCCGACGAGGTCAAGCGCCGTGCCCCCGAGCCGCCCCCGCCGCCACCGCCCCCACCGCCGGGCTCGGCGCCGCCGGGCCGCTCCGCCGGCCGCGGGACCGTCACCGGGCCGTCGCCCCTCGGTGCGGGGGGCCGCGACCCCGTCACCGGGCCGCAGTTGCCGGGCGGTGCGTCGGGCCGCGACCCCGTCACCGCGGCGCAGTCGCAGGGTGGTGCGGGGGGTCGCGACCCCGTCACCGGGCCGCAGTCGCCGGGTGGTGCGGGGGGTCGCGACCCGGTCACCGGGCCGCAGTCGCCGGGTGGTGCGGGGGGCCGCGACGCCGGCGCGCCGCTCCCGGCCCGCTCCAGTCGCCCGCCCTCGTCGTCCCCAACCCGCCCGGCCACCGCTTGGCCCCCGGCGGCCGCGGCATCCACCGACCAGGTGCGGTCCGACCCCGCCGGGACGACTGGCCCCGGCGGGTCGTCCCACCCTCACATCGCGGCCACGACAGCGGCCGCCGCGGCCGGGTCCGCAGCAGCAGGCCCGTCCGGTCCCGCGGGTCCCGCCCTGAGCACCCCTGGGTCGGGCCCGGGCACGTCCAGGCCGGCCGGCTCCCCCCCGCCTGAAGGCGCGTCCGCCGGCACCGCCACAACCTCGAACACTGCGGACACCGATGACGCCGCCCAGTCGTCGCTCGCGTTGACGGCCGCTGGGGCCCCCGTCTCGCCCGCCGGCCCGCCCGCTGGCCCGCCCGCCGGCCCGCCCGCCGGGACACGGTCCATCGAGCCGGCTGGAGCGGGATGGCCCGCAGGCGGTCGGGCGTCGGCCCCGGGTACCGAGCACCCAGCCGAAGGGCCGACGGGCAGGGGCTCCCCTCGGAACACGGGTGCCGGGGACCCGGCCGCCGGGCTCACGGCCGATGCACCAGCAGGGCGCGAGCCCGGTGGCCTGAGCGCCGCCGGCGTGCCCGCCAGAGCGCTGGCCGCCACATCCCCGGCCGACAGCACGATCTCCCAGCGGGGTGGGCCGACGCTCTCGGTCGTCACGCCGCCCACGGCCCTGGGTGGGCGATCGACCGGTCCCGGCGGAGGAGAGCCGGGTGGCGACCCGGGTGGTGGAGGTCCGGGGCGCACCCTCACTGTTCTGGCCGGCGGCCCAGGCCGGACCGCTGAGCCGGAGGCTCGCGCCCGTCCCTCGATCCTGCCGCGGCCCGTCCCGCCGCCCCCACCCCGCATCACGGCCAGGTCCACCGGGGCCCCGTCCCCCACCGCCACGGCCGCGCCATCGCCGCCCGTACGGCCGGCGCCCGCGCCATCGCCGGCCACCGCCACGCCCGCGGGACCGTCGGCCAGCGGTACCTCCGGAGCGACGACCGCCCCCGAGGCTGACCGGGTGGACGCCCTGTTCGCCCAGATCAAGGCCGACCGGGCCGACGCCCGGGCCGCCAGTGCCACCGCCCCCGTTCCGCGGGAGCCGGCCGCAGACGCCACCCCGAACGAGGCCAGCGAGCGGCCCACGCCGGCCTCCGTCGTGGACGAGCGCGCCCGTTCCCGGCGCGATGAGCTGCTCGAACCGGCCGAGGATGCCATCGGCCGGCAGCTCAAGAGGACGCTGCAGGACGAGCAGAACGAGGTGCTCGACCGCCTCCGCCGCGGCGGGAGGGCCGGGGCCGCGCCCGCGTTGCCGGCCCTAGCTGACCAGATTGCCCGTTATCGCGAGGAAGTGACCGCCGTCGTGGAGGACGCGGTACGAGCCGGCGTCCGCTTCGCCGACCCCAGCGCCAGCGAGGCCCGTTCGGCGGGCTCGGCCGGTGCCGACGTGGCCCGTGCCTTGGCCGAGGCCCTGGCCGGTCCCCTGCACGCCCGGCTCGAACGAGCCCTTCAGGCCGCTGGCGACGGCGACGGGCCCGAGGCCTCCGATGCCGTCAGTGGGGTCTACCGGCAGTGGCGCATCCAGGAGATCGAACCGCTGGTGCGCCACCACGCCGTGCTGGCGTTCTCCCGGGGCGCCTACGCCGCCTATCCGCCGGGGTCCACCCTCCGCTGGGTCGTCGACGACGACGCCCCTTGCCCCGACTGCGACGACAACACCTTGGCCGGCACCGTGCTCAAGGGCGAGGAGTACCCCACCGGCCAGGTCCACCCACCCGCCCACCCTGGCTGCCGCTGCCTCTTGACCCCCACCCCTTAAGGCCGGTGCTAACATGGCTACAACCGCCGCGGGGTGGAGCAGTCTGGTAGCTCGTCGGGCTCATAACCCGAAGGTCGCAGGTTCAAATCCTGCCCCCGCCACCAACGAGAAGCCCAGGTCAGAGGCCCTTTCCGATCAATCGGGGAGGGCCTCTCTGGTGTCCGAAACGGGCTGTGTCTAACGGGTTGTCTAACGAGTGGCAGCTCCGGCGGTGGGGAACACCTGGGACAGCCCACGAAGGGTGGGCACGTGCTGTCGCCCTGGGGGTCCGGCTGGCGGCTGCGTTCGTCGCGGTTGCCGTCGCCGCGGAGGACGGTCTCGACCACCGTGACCAACGTCGTCGCGCGGGTGCTGCTCGACCGCCATGGCGCGGGAGACGGGTGGTCATGCGATCGGCCGGCTCCGCACTAGGCGAGGACACCAACCCCGCCGTCGCACGGATGCCTCACCGAGCGGGGCCCGAACGTGTGCAAGGAGTTTCCGAACCCGCTCACCGACGAGGCTGCACGTGGAGCTGACGTGATCTCACGATGGGCTGCCGCGAAGCGTGCCTGGTGTTCCCGGCCACGCCGCGACCTCGACTGGGACCTCACCGACCCGTCCGGCAAGTCGGTCTACAGATCGGCCCGATCAGGAGATCCACCGCCGGGCCCAAGCTCTACTCGCGGAGGTGCTCGACGAAGCCAGCGGCCACCCGCAAGCACCCGGCTAGGTTCGAGACCGATCTCTACGTCGGCAGGGCGCCTTGCCGCTGGCGGACATGATCGATCAGCCCACAGGTGCCAGGCCGTGACTCCGGAAGCTGGTCGGCCATTCGTTCGAGTGCGACGAGCTCGTCCCGAAGGGCAGTGAGGTCGGCGAGTCGCTGGTCGATCTCGGCCACTTCGCGGCGAAGCACGCGACGGACGTACTTGCACGGTCGTTCGCCCCTCTCCCGGAAGGCGAGGATCTCGCGGATCTCGTCGAGCGTGATGCCGAGCCGTTGCGCGGCCTTGATGAAGGTGAGTCGCTCGACGTCCTCCTCGTCGTAGGTGCGGTAGCCGGAGGCCGTGCGCTCGGGTTGGGGGAGCAGGCCGATGCCCTCGTAGTACCGGATGGTCTTCGGGTTCACTGCCAGCCGTTTGCCGAGCTCGCCGATCCGCATCCGCGTCTCCGTTCCAACATTCCCTTCAGGCGGAAGGGTAGGCGGCTCGTGCCGGGTCGCCTCGGTGTCATCCATGAGGCCGCACTCTAGTCTTGACCTTCCATCCGGATGGAAGGTCTACCGTGCAGACAAGCACACTCTCCCCATGAGGAGCATGGCATGACACCGCTTTCCCTGACCGTGACCGGGATGAACTGCACCGGATGCGAGCAGCGCATCTCCTCGGTTCTCGGCCGCCTCGACGGCGTGCAGAGCGTCCAGGCTGACCACCAAAGCGGCGTGATCCGCCTCGAGTACGACCCGTCCCTCGTCACGGCCGAGACGATCGCTAGCCGCCTGGCGGACGCTGGCTATGAACGCTCCGACCCGGCCGAGCGATGAGCACCGTTGCGCCGGACACGGAGCAGCTCTGGGCGGAGGAGCCGAGCCACCTCGAGGGCCGCGCCCGCATCCGCGCGCGCATCGCTGGGCTCCACTGCTCATTGTGCACCGGCACGATCGAGAAGGCGCTGGGTCGCGAGGCTGGCGTGGACAAGGTGGCGGTGAGCCTCACCCATGAGCAGGCGCTGGTGGACTACGACCCGAGGGTCATCGCGCCGGCCGACATCCTGACCATCCTGCGCGACATCGGCTACGACCTCTACGACCCGCGCAAGCTGCGGCCCTTCGAGGAAGAGGAGGCCGACCTCGTTCGCGAGGGTCAGCGCCTCCTTGTGGCAGCCGGCGCCAGTCTGGCTGCGATCGCTCTCATAGCGAACGTGACGGGTGTGTGGTCGGTGCTCGTGCCGGCCTCGGTCGTGGTGCTCATGGTCCCGGTTGCCTACGCGATCCTGCGCCCCGCGGGCCGAGGCAGCGCGCTTGGCGGAGCGTTCGCGCTCGTCGCCCCTGCCGCCCTGGCGATCGCCGGCCGCGCCACGGGGGCCATCGATGAGACTGCGGCGGGCTGGATTACCGGTGCTCTGGCGCTCGCGGTCGTGTTCGGCGTGGCACCCCACATCCTGCGCATGGCGTACCAGTCGGGTCGGCGCGGGATCCTCAACCAGCACGTCCTGTTAGAGGTCGGCGCCTTCGCCGGCATTGTCGGCGGCATCGTCGGCCTCACCGGCGTGCTCGACGATTACCCGACGGCACCGTTCTTCGCGGTGAGCGTGCTGGTCGCGAACTACCACATCTTCTCGGAGTGGCTGTCCCTGCTGGTCAAGACTCGGTCGAGCCAGGCGGTCAAGAAGCTGCTCGACCTGCAACCCGATACGGCTCGTGTCGTGCGCGACGGGCGCGAGCGCGACGTCCCGATCGCAGAAGTCCAGCTCGGCGACCTCGTCCGAATCCGGCCCGGCGAGCGAATCCCCGTCGACGGCCAGGTGAAGAGCGGCCACTCCGCCGTCGATCTGGCGCTGGTGACCGGCGAGCCCGTGCCTGTCGAACGCTCCGTCGGCGATGAGGTGATCGGCGGGTCGATCAATGGTGACGGCACTTTGGTCGTGCGGGTGGTGCGCGTCGGTGCGGACAGCTTCTTGTCCCAGGTCGTCCGCCACGTCGAGGACGCCCGAGCGCTCAAGCCCGGCATCCTCCACCTCGTCGACCGGGTTCTGCGGGTCTACACGCCTACGGTCCTATTGGTCGCGGCCGGTGCACTTGTCGCCTGGCTCGCCGCGTCCGCGCTGCTCGACGGAGAGCCCGACGTCCGCCGGGCCGTGTTCGCCGGCATCTCCGTGCTCGTCATGGGCTACCCGTGCGCAGTTGGGATCGCGGCACCGCTCGCCATCGTGCGAGCAGCCGGCGAAGCCGCCGACCTAGGCGTCATCATGCGTACAGGCGAGGCGTTCCAGACCTTCGGCGAGATTCGCAAGGTCGTGCTCGACAAGACGGGCACCCTCACCGAGGGCCGACCTGTCGTGCGCGAAGTCATGCCGGCCACCGGTGGCTCAGCCGAGGGCCTACTCGCCCTAGCCGCCGCCGCCGAGAGCCCGTCCCAACACCCGTTGGCTCGGGCGATCGTCGACGCCGCGCGGTCTCGCGGCCTCCCCGTCGCGGACGCCGAGCACTTCGAATCCGTCACCGGGTTCGGTGTCGATGCGACGATCGGCGGTCGTCACGTGCTTGTCGGCCGCCGGCAGTTCCTCGCGGATCGGAACGTCACAGGGAACGAGATTGATGCCGTCATTGAACCGCTGGAGCGGGGCGGCCACACCGTCGCGGCCGTCGCCGTCGACGGCGTGTTCGTCGGCGCTGTCGCACTCGGGGACGAGCTCCGACCCGACGCCGCCGAGGCGGTCCGGAGGATGCGGGCCGTCGGCATGGAGCCCATCCTGGTCACCGGGGACAATGCCGAGACAGCGCGCGCCGTGGCCGAGCGCGTGGGGATCGATGACGTCCACGCCGCCGTGCTGCCCGATGGGAAGGCCGACATCGTTCGTCGCCTCCAAGCCGATGGCAACCGAGTGGCGATGGTGGGTGATGGCATCAACGACGCCCCCGCCCTGATGCAGGCCGACGTCGGCATCGCTATGGGCGGCGGCACCGACATCGCTGTGGAGTCGGCTGACGTCATCATCTTGCGCGACGACGTCTCGGCCGTGCTCACCGCGCGGGAGATCAGCCGGTCGAGCTACCGCCGCACGCGCCAGAACGTCGCCCTTGCCTTCGTGTTCAACGGCATCGGCATCCCGCTCGCCGCGACCGGGCTCGTCCAGCCCGTTTGGGCGATGATCGCCATGGCGCTCTCGGTCACCACGATCTTCGTGAACTCCCTCGGCGGGCGGCCATCGTTGCTGTTCCAGGCGATCGGCAGCGTCGGCCGCACCGGGCCCGCCGCCTCCGAGGCCTGACAGTGATCGGTAGCCGCGACGGCCGTCAGGACGCACTGCCAGCAGCGCAGCTTGGTCGCCTCCTACGCGTGCTCACGGCGGCGACCTTCCTGGTGTTCTTCCAGGCATTCATGGTGGCGCCGTTGATCCCCGTCCTCGCCGAGATCTTCGACGTCACTCCGCGTTTCATGGGGTTCATCGAGCCCGCCTATCTCATCCCGTACGGCGCCATGGTGCTGGTGTGGGGACCGCTCTCGGACCGAGTCGGTCGACGCCAGGTGATCCTTGGGTCGATGAGCGCCTTCGTGGCGCTGACTGCCCTGGCGACACTTGCCGATAGCGCCGGCGGCTTCCTCGGTGCACGAGCGCTCATCGCCATCGGGTCCAGCGGCATCGTCCCGATCGCCTTGGCCCTGGTCGGCGACGTGTTTCCCTTCGAACGACGGGGTCACGCCCTCGGATGGGTGTTCGGCGCCATGGCGGGAGGGATCGCGGTCGGTTCCAGCGCTGGAGCGCTCCTCGAGCCGGCCGTTGGGTGGCGGGGCCTGTACCTCATCGTCTCGGCGTTGGGAGCCGGGGTCCTGACCGTGCTCTGGCGTCATCGCCGCCTTCTCGGCAACCGTCCAGCGGCTCAGCCTCGGCCAGTCCGCGCGGTCGCCCGGAGCTACCTGGCGCTGTTGCGAGCTCGACGCGCCCGACGGACGTACGCGTACGTGCTGTTCAACGCAGTCCTACACGCAGGGATCTACACCTGGCTCGGTGTCTACCTGGTCGACCGTTACGCGCTGAGCGAGGCAGGCATCGGTTTCGCCCTACTGGGCTACGGGATCCCTGGCTTCCTCCTCGGCCCTCTGGTCGGCCGCCTCGCTGACGAGCGAGGCAGAGCGCGGCTCATACCGCTGGGACTCACGGTTGCTGCGATCGCAGCTGGCGTCCTTGCGGTGTCCATCCCCGTCGGACTCGCCGTGTTCGCGGTGGCATTGCTGTCCTTGGGCTACGACCTCACCCAGCCGCTTCTCGCGGGGATCGTCACCGACCTGTCCCCGAACCGTGGCCAAGCGATGGCGCTCAACGTCTTCACGCTCTTCATGGGCTTGGGGACAGGCAGCCTCGTGTTCCAGGCACTGCTACCGCTCGGCTTCGGAACTGCGCTCACGATCTTCGCCGCAGCGGCTGTCGTAGCGGCGCTCGTCGGGCTCGGGGCCTTCCGATCGGAGCTGGCCCCGGGTCCGGCGACGGGAAGTGTTCGTGCTCCGGAACCAGCGGCCACCTCGGGCGTCTCAACGTAAGGACAATCAGTAGGAACGTGGGCGCTGCCTCGACGGGTCACGAGCGCCAAGTCGCAGGAACACGCTCGATGGCCACGAGCGGCGGCATGCGCCCCATGCGGACATCCATGACGTCGCAGCGGGCCTCCTTCCCGAGGAAGAGGTCGACCAGGTCAGCAGGCTCGCCGAGCGTGGGCCGGTCGGCATGAGTGACGAGCGCCGGTCCCCGGGCCTGCTTCGGTAGCAGGAGCAGACCTTCGACCGGCATCGCACGTCGATGCCCGGTCGAGGCAGCCCCACTCCTCGGGGCAGCTACCCGGACGACCCCTTTGCTCGCCTTGCTTGTGAGCTTCGGAGTGATCTTCGTCGGGGAGCTCGGCGACAACAGCCAACTCATGGCGTTCGTCTTCGCGAGCCGCTATCGGCCGTATCCGATCCTGGTCGGGATCAGCTTGGCGACGGCCGTGCTGCACGCCATGTCGGTCGTGGTCGGAGCGCTGATGTGTGGACATCCCTCTCGAGATCGCATCGTCGCGGCTCAGCGTAAGCCTGCCGATGATGCGGTGGCGGCGTGCGCTTTACCGACGCTGACATGCCGAGGGCCCGTCTAAGCAGCGGTCGCGGGGTCGCGGATTTAGCGTCAGCTGTCGCCGAACACGACCTTGGCGAAGATGTGGGCAGCGTCGGCCTGCATGCCGGGGAGGACGTGCTGGTAGACGCTCATGGTGAACGCCACGTTGGCGTGGCCGAGGCGTTCGCTCACGACCTTCGCCGGCACGCCGGCATTGAGGAGGATCGTGGCGTGCGTGTGCCTCAGGTCGTGCGGCCTGATGCGAGGGACGCTCGATGCATCGACGAGCCGCTGGAAGTGCTGGCTGTAGGAGTCTGGATGGATCGCGAGGTTGTCCCGAGCGTCGTAGAACTTGAGTGGCGGTCCTCCACCTCGTCCCTGCCGTGAGGCAGGCTCGGGGTGTCAACCAACCGAGTTGAGAAGGAGGACCACCAACATGTCAGCGTCTCACA